>NZ_JAYGHR010000091.1:0-18098 GCF_034932365.1 Limnoraphis robusta BA-68 BA1
TTTTATTAACAAAAAGCTATTTTTCATCGGAAAAAAATCCTCTCCCCACCACCCCATCACCCCATCACCCCATCAACCCCGGCAATTTTTAACTGAGAATGAAACAGCCCTGCCTTTGAAAGGGGGGGTTAGGAGAGGGAACAGAATAACCTCTCCCTAACCCTCTGTTACAGGGGGAACAGAATAACCTCTCCCTAACCTTTTCTTACAGGGGGAACAGAATAACCTCTCCCTAACCCTCTCCTACAGGGGGAACAGGATAACCTCTCCCTAGCCCTCTCCTACAAGGCGAGGGAACAGAATAACCTCTCCCTAGCCCTCTCCTACAAGGCGAGGGAACAGAATAACCTCTCCCTAACCCTCTCCTACAGAGGGAACAGAATAACCTCTCCCTAACCTTCTCTTACAGGGGGAACAGAATAACCTCTCCCTAACCCTCTCCTACAAGGCGAGGGAACAGAATAACCTCTCCCTAACCCTCTCTTACAAGGCGAGGGAAAAGGATGATCAAGATTATTACTAATATGAGCAGGGAGTTCAATTTCAGAACTAACAAAAATAATTGTACCATCAGGCGATCGCTGACTTTCAACGATTGAGGTATTTTTAGTAATTAAAGCCTGTTGAGCGATTTGTAATGCTGCGGTGAGCGCTGTATCCTTGTTGTAGGGCATTATAAAAGACATTCATCAATACTTGAGTCCCCCCATCAGAAACTTTCCACAACGATACCATCACAGCCCTCGCCAAGGATAGAACTTTAGGACTTGGGGAAAAGTTATTAAAATCGGCTTTAACTTCTGTCAAAAACCGATCCAAATAGGAGTATTTTTAGGGGTAGATCTTTTTTCTATTTAATAGATGTCTTGGGTTGAGTGACTTATGCAACTCAGAGTGTATCCGGATCAATATTTAATTCCCGCAGTTTTGCGGCTAACTTTTCCCTTTGTTGGCGTTCAAATTCTAGTTGCTGTTGTGCAGTTTCTAATTGCTGTTGTGTAGCCTCTCGTTGTTTTTTTTCGGTTTGGGCTAATTCTTCAGCAGTTTGGGCTGATTCTTCTGGAGTTGGAACTAACATCCCCTCGGCTGTAAAAAATCTCAATTTCTGTTCATAAACTCCTAGAAAGAGTTGTAACTGTTTACTCCAAAGTCTACCCTGTTCATTGGGTAGAATTGGCTCATATTCTCCTCGCAGTAACTCAAAGCCTTGAAATTCTAATGTATGGGGAGAAAACCAAAAGTATTCAGGGGTTCGGAAGATATCTTGATAAATCTTTTTTTTCGTTGTTCGATCTACGTTGGCTGTTGATTTTGATAACAGTTCGATAATAAAATTGGGGTATTTTCCGCCTTCTTCCCAAACGACCCAACTTTGACGGGGTTTGCGTTCTGTGTCTAATACTACGAAGAAATCCGGCCCTCGAAAGTTTTGAGTTTTCTGTTGTTCTGGGCTATAATAAATGGTTAAATTTCCGGCAGCAAAATAATCATTTCTGTCTTTCCACAGCCAATCCAAACAGGTCATTAACAGCAAGAGTTGTTGTAGATGTAAATAACTTTCCAAGGGTGGCTCCTGACTTTCTAAATCACCAGAGGGGTATTCAATATCTTCAAATTCAGGTTCATGTTGGAGTGTTTCTAGATCTTGAGCAATTGTCATTGTATCCTCCAGAATATTGCTAATCGTATAATTCATCAACCTTAAAGTCTAATTTTTATTCGGACTTGGAGTTAATACAAATTGGTTATAAAGTCTCATCTTAGCACATAATAGAGAGTTAGAAAGAGTTGAGCAGGATTGTGGAGGTCAAAGAAATGGTCTTAACAGCCCAACAATTAGACGCTTGAATGCCAGATGCGTCTCAACTTGAGATCGATGAACCGGAAGCCGAACAATTAGCCCAACAATAGCGATCGCAATTGTATTGAACCGGAATTGATTTTATCCGGTGAAAACATCAGGATAAGCTTGCCAAACTTGACGAATAAAGACTTGGAGTTTTTGATGTCCTGTAGAAGTTATTGTATTTTTTCCATCGGTGGAGTCTAACTGAACTAACAAAGGAATCACTTCGGTATCTAAAGCAGGTTGAAATAATTTTTGCGGCCAAATCAGGTCTGAACTGTCTCGTAAATCGTATAACGTTTGAGGCAGGTCATTAGAATGGTGTTCCGGTGAAAATTCGGCTAACATTAATGGACGTACCCAACAAACGTCACGGATTTTGACGACTTGAATGACTTCTGCATAGAGATGATGAGGGTGATGATCGAGTCTGACAATTTGACCCGATTGAAAGGGAGAACTAGAGTCCATTGTTACTCAGGGAAACAAGATCTACAGGATCAATTTTGAATAATAATCTTACCGTTGATCAAGATCGGTTAAAGCAGTTGTTAAGTCGGTAATTAGATGTTTTGCATTTTGTTTAGCCGACGAACCCTGACAATAGTTTGCCACCGCTAAAGGAGAACCGATATTAACCCTCGCCCGACACCGCCAGCGAGGAACCAGAGGGGTGTAATGAATGGAAATCGGTACAATTTGAACGTTGAGGTTCGGTTGACTGGCTTCGGCTTGTAGGGCTAAACGGGCTAATCCGGGCTTGAGACAATGAACTTGATCATCTTGGAAAATATTGCCTTCTGGGAAAATCACCATCATTTCGCCGTGACGCAGCAATTCTACCCCGTGCCGAAATGTTGCTAAACCGGGTTGTCGAGGGTTAACAGCAAATCCTCCTAAGCGACGGATAAACCACCCCTGTAGGCCTTTTATTTCGTCTTCTGTTACCATAAATCGTAAATCCCGTCCTGAAACACAACGGCCCGTTGCGTAAGGCATAATTAAAGCATCCCAACGGGAACGATGGGTGGGTGCGAGAATTACTGGCCCGGTTCTGGGAAGATTTTCTTGGCCGATGACTTCTATTTTTCGGAAGTAAGAGGGCAGAATCAAGGCACGACCAAGGGGATAAGCCAGACTCGCTAACCAGGGGGAGACGCGAGAGATTGTGAATTTTCCCTTTGGAGAGATTGGCATTTCGAGGCGTGATTCTTTTAAGTCAAGTGTCATCATAAGTGCTTCAGTATTGGATCGACTTCTAGACTCTAAGGTATAATTTTTACCCCTTGCTGTCGTTCATCTGAATGACACTTCTCACACTGTCTTTTGTTAGAAGATGGGGTGGCAGCTACAAGTACAGCTTTGAGAGTTGAGCCTTTGATTAATCTTTTTTTAACCTTTTACCGTGAAATTATACTAACGGCGTTGGGCGAACCACGATTGTAATTGTTGCCGACAAGCAGACTCCAAAATGCCCCCTAACACCAGCAGACGGTGGAAGGAATAGGCACTGTCAGGAATATTGGCAACTGTGCGAATTGTACCAGTCTTTGGATCGTCTACTCCATAGACGAGTAGGTGAATTCGGGCTTGCACAATGGCTCCGGCACACATTGGGCAAGGCTCCAGGGTAACATAGAGAGTACATTGGTTGAGATGCCAATTTTTTAACGTTTGGCCTGCCCTTCGCAATGCTAAAATCTCTGCATGAGCGGTCGGATCACAGTCGCGTTCTCGTCGATTTTCTGCTTCTGCGAGGAACTGACCTTGAGGATCAATGATCACGGCACCGACGGGGACTTCCCCTGCAACTCCTGCGGCTTCAGCGAGTTCTAAGGCTCGTCTCATCCAGTGGCAATGAGTTTTATAGCAATCCATAGAAATTCTACAGTGGAATGAAAAGGACGGTTTTTAGAATTATTGATCTAACTGTTCACCTCGTTTTTAAAATAGAAATAGATAGGCTGTTGTTGATCGAGTTGTGAGTGAGAACTTAGATTTAAAAACAGCCTAAGTGTTTATCTCTATCAAATCTGAGCGGATGATTGGGTGAGGAAGTGAGTATAAATCTTCACTTCTGGGTGTTTGAGGCATGACTTTCCTGTATTTATTCGGAAGCATTCGCTATATTCCAGAAAATCCATAGAACTTCCCCATTAACGAGTTAGGATAATCTCATGTTTAATTTCCTCGAAGATGGCTTTGTTTTAGAAGACAGAGCCAATTCATTGATGGTTTCTTCTGATTTATATTCTGATGATTCTCATCGGTTCGCGAGTTCAACGGTTCTAGAGTTTCAACAGAGTAATACGGGAAATGATAACCTGTTTGGGAGTGATTTTAATGAGACGTTGCTGGGTGGAGAAGGAGAGGATATTCTCAGTGGGAATGGGGGAAATGATCAACTTTCGGGTGATCCTGGTAATGATACGTTAATCGGGGGTTTAGGGGATGATTTTATCGTTGGGCAAGAAGGAAATGATTCATTAGAGGGGGGTGTGGGGATAGATTTTCTGCTGGGGGGTCTAGGAGAAGATTCTCTGGTTTTAATGGATGAAACTGCTGCTAATTTAAGGGTTTTTGCGGATTTGATTGTCGATTTTGATCCGGTATCCGATTGGATTAAATTACCGGATGATTTACCCGAATCTAATCTTCTTCTTGAACCTGTTTTTACGGAAACCGGGGAAATTAATACTTTGATTATCAATCGCCAATCTAATATCACATTGGCTTCTGTTTTGGGCGTTATACCGACACAATTAAATGCTCGTTTTATTGCCACTGCTACCGCCTCAGATTCTCCTTTAAGTTTAGCCACTGACTTAGGAACATTAGGAAGCGTTACCGTCAGTGAATTTGTGGGAGATTTAGCACCGCAGGATATTTATCGTTTTCATCTTGATGTTGATAGCGATATTAATATTGTTCTTGAGGGTTTGAGTGCCGATGCAGATGTGGCACTTTTGCAAGATATTAATAACAATCAACAGGTTGATATTACGGATATTATTAATAGCTCTCAACAGCCTTCAAATTTTCCTGAATCTGTCTCGACTAATGCTTTACCTGCGGGAACTTATTACGTTGTTGTTTATCAATATGAGGGCGAGACGGGTTATAATCTAAACATCTCAGCAACCGCCAATCAACAATTAAAAAATCCGGTGATCCTTGAAAGCTATGATAGCCGTTTTGGCTATGGTTTAGTGGATGCTTCGGCGGCGGTTTCTCAGAGTATTGGAGTGCCTGAATTTCCAGAGATTGCAGACTTAGGCGGAAATGACTGGGGACGTGATTTAATTGATGCGCCGGAAGTTTGGACGCAGGGAATAACGGGAGAAAATGTGGTTGTTGCGGTGATTGATAGTGGGGTTGATTACAATCATCCTGATCTGTTTGCTAATATTTGGAGTAATCAGGATGAAATTGCGAATAATGGCATTGATGATGATAATAATGGCTATGTAGATGATAGTCGAGGTTGGGATTTTGTCAATCAAGATAATCAGCCGATGGATTTTAATAATCATGGGACTCATGTGGCTGGAATTATCGCCGCAACGATTGATGGAGTGGGAATTACAGGGGTTGCTCCGAACGCTGAAATTATGCCTGTACGGGTGTTAGATGAAAATGGGTTTGGTAAGATTAGTGAGGCTTTAGCAGGGATTCGTTATGCGGTTGAAAATGGGGCAGATGTGATTAATCTTAGTTTAGGCGGAAATGATTATGTCAGTGAGGTTTTAGATACGATTAGTTGGGCGGTTCAACAGGGGGTTGTGGTGGTGGTTGCGGCGGGAAATGAAAGTCAAACTTTTCCTTCCTATCCCGCACGTTTTGCGAATCAATTTGGCATTGCAGTCGGATCTGTTGATGACAATAATCGACTTTCAAATTTCTCAAATCGGGCTGGAATTTTACCGCTTGATTATGTGGTTGCACCGGGAGGAGATGGCGGTTTTTCAGATGTTGGGGATATTTATTCAACGGTACCGCTAGCATCCTCTACGATTCCCTATCGATTCTTTTCAGGAACCTCTATGGCGGCGCCACACGTTTCGGGAGTGGTGGCGTTGATGTTGCAAGGGAACCCAAATTTGACACCGACTCAAGTGGAAGAGATTCTCATTCAAACTGCGGATCATTCGACAACGGTGGCTTAATCTAAATAAAACTCCCCCAGTACGAATACCAGGGGATCATAGGGGGAACTCAATCAACCTTTGATCGTATTTTGAACTAAAGAAGCCCTTTATGTCTTCATCCAAAAGGATTAGATTTCAGTTAAATTTCATCCCAACCGCCTACTCCGGAAGACATGACATAACTGGTGACACTGGCTTCAAAGAAGTTTGCTTTGGTATGGGCTTCTTTTTTGGTATCTGAAAATCGTTCGAGATGACTGTAGGGACTTTTGTTGTATCGAGGTTCAGTATAGAGGGGTTTTAAACCAATTGAACGTAATCGAGCATTGGCGAGATATTTGGTGTATTGTTCGGTGCTGGTATCGGTAATTCCTAATATATTATTACCGACAATGTGATTTGTCCAGCGACATTCATGTTGTACTGCGGTGTCAAACATTTCATAAATTTGTTCGACGGAATGGGAAAAGATTTGTCGGGCTTCGGGAATTAATTTTTGGAACAAACGCACATGAGAAAGTTCATCCCGGTTGATCATTTTAAAAATATCTGCTGATCCTGGCATTAACATTCGTGAAGCTAAGTTATAGAAATAGATAAACCCATTATAAAAGTAGAGTCCTTCGAGTAAAAAGTCGGCGAGTAAAGCGACAAAATAGTTCTCAGAGGTGGGATTATCGATGTAGTTTTGATAGAATCGGGCAATGAATTCACAGCGATCGCGTAAGACGGCATCTGTGCGCCAAAATTCATAAACAAAAGTTCGGCGATCAGGGGGAATAATCGTTTCGATCATGTATTGATAGCTTTGGTTGTGCATGGCTTCTTGAGACACTTGTTCAGCCATACACAAACTAATTTCGGGTGCAGTTACACTACTTTTGAGGTGTGGAATATTGCAGGTTTGAATGGAATCTAAAAACGTCAAGTAAGATAAAATTCCATCAAATGCCCGACGTTCATCTGTGGTTAAATTCCCATAATCAACCACATCTTGAGTAATGTCTAATTTTTCGGGTCATTGTGTTCGGTAAAGTTCGCTTTTGCTTTACCCGCTTTATTCAAGCTGCTGTATGTCACCATACAGATCGGACTATATCATCATCTAAATATTTAGATGTCCCCCGCTTCGACTGTCAATCGCTTACAGCCTACACCCAATTCGGGTTAGTCTCTACACCTTCTCGTTTTTTGCGAGCTTGGCACGGTATTGTCTGTGGTGCAGAATTCTATGGCAGTTAGAACACAAAAGAATGCACTTGTCTAATTCCTCAAAAACTTTCTTTTTTTTTAACATCAACATATCAGATGGAGTGTACTCCTTTTCCTCTGGATTGATGTGATGGAAGTCAAAAGCTGCTATGGTTTCTTCTGATGCTACAAATCCGCATTCCACACAGCGCCCTCCTTTATAAAGACAAAACTCAAGTTTTCTTTTATTTTTAAACTGAGCATCCCTATATTGTTGAAGGTATTGCCTATTATAAGCGGATATTTTTTCTTGGTTTCTTTCAACATAAGCTTTGACTGTTGCTTTACCTCGACTTGATGCGTAGTATTCTTTTTTGTACTTACAAGTACAGGTTTTGCATCTTGCCGCTCTTCCACTTTTCAGTCTGCCATCTTTATGAAACTCAGAAATCGGTTTAGTAACACTACATTTTGTGCAAGTCTTGACTTCCATTTGCTACATATTGCAATAGCTTTTCCCAATTCTAACAAGTTTTATTTCGGAATAGACCTACAGAGTTCCACCGTTTTCAAGGGATTTAGTCTGGGCTGCCCTTTAATTAACCCAGAAGTTTTCGCGCATTTGTTTGTACAAACCAACTGCCCAAGGGTATCGGACATCATTTAATTGCATGAGGTTGGTTGTGTCTCCAAACCAAATCGAACGGTTTTCGACATGATCATTCCCATCCGGGTTAAAGATCGGATTAATGGGCATTTTTGAGGTGGATTTGCTGTTGAAAGCGTCTAGGGTTGTTGTCATGGTTTGTGAGTAAATTTGAGTGATGTTCGAGTTGATAGGTTTGAGTGAATCGCCGTTAGCTGTTTGAGTTGAAATAACCTGTTTTACAACTAACGACTAATCTTGTGACTAATTTGCACAAGCGGCGCAGGTTTCATCGGCTTCTTTGAAGCTGTCACGCTGTACCGTTCTAATATAATAGATCGCTTTACAGCCTTCTTGCCACGCCAGAACTAAAGTTTCAAAAATATCTTTAGCTTTGATGCAACGTTCGGGTTCATCAGGAAAATAAACCCCTTGATTTAAGTTAAAAATCAACTCCATTGAAATTCCCGTATCAATCCATTTTTGAATGGTGGCGACGGCTTTCACAACAGTTTGTTGGTTAAGGGTTTTATTTTCGTGGTAAAACCAGAAATAATCTCGGATAAAGGGCGGTGCGATTGGGACAGTTCCTTTTGCCCATTTGTCATAGAAAAAGCGACTATAACAGGGTAAAATACTGGCGGTACAGCCTTGAACTAAGGATGAGGAAGTATTGGGGGCAATGGCGGTAATATGAGAGTTTCTAATGCCGTATTTTTGGATATCTAAACTCAATTGTTGCCAACGTTCTTTTCTGTGGGCATTCTCCAAAAACCATTCTACAGGTTTCGCCCCGATTAACTTTCCTTCACTCCAAGAACTGCCTGCAAAAGCAGGATAAGCACCCCTTTCTTTTGCTAATTCCATTGAGGTTTTTGTGCAGTAATAGCCAATATCTTCAAACAGATGACTAATGGTGTCTAAATCTTGATAAGAACGTTTGTTTTTGGCTAACCAATCTGCTAATCCCATCGCCCCTACACCGATGGTTCGGTATTTGATATTGTGAATTTTGCTGTCTTCAAAGGGAGGACAAGTTAACTCAATGGTGTTATCTAGTAAACGCACCGCAATTTCACAAATTTCGGCTAATTCTTCCTCCTCCAGATAGGCTAAGTTTAAACTATTTAAGTTGCAAGTATGGGCTTCTTTTCCTGGAGAAACATTTGACCAACTTTCCTGACATAAATTACCCCCTGGAATATACCCTTCATGGGAATTAGGATTAGCGCGATTTGAAGTATCTTTAAACCAGAGATAGGGCATCCCGGTTTCGACTTGCGATCGCATCATGGTTTTAAACAGTTCTCTAGCATTTATTTTCTTGTAGAGTGTTAATGTTGTGTCTAAGTTTTCTTCAATTTCTTGATAAGCAAACTCAAACTTTTCACCCCACAATTCTGCCAGTTCAATTCCTAATTTTGTTCGCACTTCGTAAGGGTCAACCAGCGTCCATTCTTGTTTAGCAATCACCCGACGCATAAACTCATCAGGTATCACTAATTGGGGAAAAATATCATAAGCTTTACGACGTTGATCCGTTAATGTTCATCTTGATTCGCGACATCAAGACTGTCTTCCCAGTAACTCCAAATGTAGCCGTATGCTTTTTGTCTTTGACCTTTACAACACATACAAATTTTTGAAGCTGAAGCAGCTTTAACAAATTTTGCGGCTTGAGTCATGCTTTCAAAAATATCTAGCACTTTATGGGTTTCCAGACAAATCATTGCGACTTGTTTCTTGTTTAGATTTTGGCTAGAAGCACCTTTAGCAATTTCCAAAATTTTATACATTGATAGACCCGTTTTTTCTTGGGCTTCTGTCCGATAACTGTATAAAACTCCGTCAATTTCTATGGGTTTTCTACCAATTCTAAAACGCAAAACTTCTTCTAGAGTTACATGATCTCTTCCTAACTTATTCCTGGTATTTAAAAGTTCATCTCTGGTAAGATTATACTTTTTGCAGGCTTGTTTATAGGAAGAAAATGTCTCATTATTAAAGTGAACTACCTTGGGATTCCTAACCAAATTTTTTCTTTCTGTTTCACCTTGACCTTTGTTTGAAGGTTGTTCAACCCATTGATAATCAATAAGATTTAATTTAACTCTTCGATCAAGTTTATTTCTCGTGTACCCTAAACAGATAGCTGCTTCAGAAATTGAGGAATAAATGATTCCGTTAATCTCTATAGCTTTAGCACGAGGTTTTATTTTAGGAGGTTTACCACCGCCCAGACAAAGATTGTAAGTGTTTTTACTTTTTACAAACTCTTTGTCAACTATTTTGGCTTCAGCTTTTAAAGCATCTTCCTCGGAGTCAAAGGCTTGGAGAATTTCAAATTGTACATTTTCCTTGCCATATTTTTGAATTGCAGCACCGATAGCACTTCTATATTTTGAAGATGGATTACAATGATGACTCCATCTTTCTTGAGGGTTATCGGTAACTCCAATGTAAATTTTTTGGTTAGGAGTCGTAATTTTGTAAAGGTAGAACTGAGACATTGAAGACAACTTACACTTTCATGTAAGACCAGACTATATCTTTATCCTGTAAGAATTTTGAGATTTTACTACAGGATACCTCCTACTTCCACTCGCTTGAGTGTACTTCCGTTTGGAATAGTCGTTGAACCCGATCCATTTAACAGAATCTCGGCTGCTGATTGCCCATTGTTTCATCTGTTTTATTTTTAAACGTTCACACTGACTATTTCTAGTTATGTTGTCGTTAAAACAGCTTTAGGGTTTCCCAGCAATTCAGGAGGTGCATTTATATCATTACTGATATAAAGGGCTAAAATTAACCATTTTCCGTCTGCATTTCTAGAAATTCTGGCACATCCAAATGCCAAACATCTAAGCTAATTGTAATAGCCCCGGCTCGACGGCCGCCCTGATTCACTGCGATCGCCGTATCATTTAATAATTTAATCCAAGGAATCACCCCTCCCGAAGTATTTGCTTTACCCATTACCCAACTTCCAGTCGCACGAACTCGGCTGACATTTGTACCAACACCACCGCCATTTTTAGAGATTCTAGCCGCATCTTTGATGGTGTCAAAAATACTCTCTAAGTTATCATCCATGCTGGTAATAAAACAGCTACTGAGAGAACCTTTAGGAATTCTGAGATTGCCTAAAATGGGCGTAGCTAAGGAAATTTTCCGCTTGGCGATCGCTTCATAAAATTGTCTCGCCCAAAATAATCGCTTTTCTGGTTTTTCTACGACAGCTAACAGCAACGCACAGGTTAATAAGGCTTCTTGCGGCAATTCATTGGTCAACAAATAGCGCTTTGTCAACAACACCGCCCCGGCATAATCATAATCTTTATCCCATTGTGGATCGATCCAAGTTCCGGCTTCTTGCAGTTCTTCTTTGGTGTAAGTTAATATTCTTGAATCATATTCGTGAGTTTTGACTTTAGATTCTACCGTGCGGGCATAGTCTTCGTAGCGATAGCCTCGGTTGGCGAGTGTATCTTTCCACAAACTCCAGATGTGCAGTCTCCCCGCCACATAACGCCAGTCGGGTTCTGAGGGGCTACACAACTCTAACGCACAGTTGATCAGGTTGTCTTGAATTTCTCGGGTTGTCACGCCATCTCGCAGACGAGTGGTTAACCCGGCTTCCAGGGTGATGGGGTTGGCGTCCAAATCCACACAAGCCCAATTCACGACTTTACGGATTTTTGAGATGTCCAAGTCGGCTCGCGATCCATCTCGCCGGATCACTTGAATTTCGCTCTTTGTTGAGGGAATGGCCGTTGGGTATAGGGTCTGCATACTCAAACTTCTTCAATTTAATGACATTTTTCCAATGTACTGCATAATCCATATTTAGTGATAGTCGTTGACAAACTAAAATTTTTGCGCTATATTTGGTGTAACTAAAAGTATAACTAAAGGTAGATTTTTTTAAAATTCTGTATACCTGTATACGCTAAAAACCTTGACTGATGAGTCAAGGTACGTGATTCGTGTATTCTAGCGATCGCAAGATTTCTTAGATTAACGCTAAATCGAGATGAAAATGATTAGAATTGACAGACTGATTTGGGTGTAACTGGACATTCTTTCTTTTCGATGGGATTTTCTTGTAAACCCAAATAAGTGAGATTTTTTAAGGGAGAAAGTGATTCTATATTTTTAATTTGATTGTTCCAGAGGTTGAGTTCAGTTAAACTGGTTAAATTAGCTAAGGGTTTGACATCGGTAATTTTATTTTCATCTAAATACAAGATCACCAGTTTTGTTAAATCAGAAAGGGGTTTGAGATCGCTAATTTCGTTTTTACTTAAGCCGATTCGAGTGATATTTTTGATATTAGATAGAGGTTTTATATCACTAATTTGATTATCAATTAAGTTCAAATCTTCTGTTAAGTTTGTGAGTGAACTTAACGGTTTTATATCGGAGAGTTGATTACTTCTCAGTTGTAAGGTTTGCAAGTTTTTTAAACTAGAAATGGGTTGAATATTAGTGATTTGGTTTTCACTCACACTTAAGATTTCGAGTTGGGTGAGTGAGGATAAATCCGTTAAATCAATCAGTTTATTGCTATCGAGGTTGAGTTCTTTTAAATTGCTGAGATTAGACAAATAACTCAGATCTTCAATTTGGTTAGCTTTTAAATTTAATTGCGTTAAATTCTGAAGTTCGGATAAATCAGTTAGATTACTAATTTTATTTCCATTTAAACTGAGTTGAGTTAAATTTTCGAGATTAGCAATCACACTTAAATCTTTAATTTGATTCTCACTGAGACTCAAAATCGTTAAATTATTGAGTTCAGAAAGAGGGCTAATATCGCTAATTTGATTACTATCTAAACTGAGTTCAGTTAATTCTGATAGGTTAGAAAGAGGACTGATATCTTCAATCTGATTTTTGTAAAGAAGTAAAATTTGAAGATTCGGTAAGTCAGTTAGAGGACTTAAATCTTGAATGAGATTACTACTGAGATTAAGTCGTGTTAAATTGGTTAAAGTCGATACAGGAGTTAAGTCTGTGATTTGATTTTCACTGAGGTTAAGACGGGTAATATGAGATAATGTGATTAACGGAGAAAGATCGCTAATTTTGCTCCGACTGAGATCAAGTTCTGTGACTTCCAAGAGACTTTTTTGAGCTAATTTACAATCCGTTACCCCAGCAACTTGTAACAAAATATTAACCGTTTGTTGAGCCTCTAAAGCCAAACTTTCACGACTCGAACACCAATCCGCAAAGGTACGATAATCTTTAATTTGCGGTGAGGAAGTCGGTTGGGGGAGGGACTCAGAAACCGGAGGTAGCATCGTTTCAAGTACCGAACAATTAGAGACTCCTAAACCCAAAGCAAACAGCACAGACAATCGAGTTCCAACTTCAAGAGGTTTAAATTTCAACACATTTACCTCCACATTAACTGATTCTGATTCATCATTTTATCAAATATCCTGACTGAACAGATTGCTGTTTTGATCATTATTCCATATTTTTGACATATAGTGTATTCTTTCCATCAGTTCTTGGTTAAGATCAACTGTAGAGCTTGATGATGTCATCTCTACTCATTTCTTCTCGTTCATTAACAATAGCCAGTGAACCTATGTCACTTTTGAGGAGGAGTTCCTTCAGTGTGAGAATTTCTTCCATAACTCAGATTATACTTGATCAGGTTGATTCTAGCTTATCAGATATTTTCTCAAAAATACCATCAGATAAGATTCCTAATATTTTGTTAACATTACTGACGAAATATTCTACTAAATCAATTTCTACTGTATGATTTTGGAGTCGAATAAACTTCCAAGCACTTCCGGTTGTGACGGCTCCAAAAATCGTTTTAATCTGATTTTCTTCTTTTTCATTAAAAAATTGAGCTGCAACCATTTCAGCAATACATTGACCTAAACCTGCATTCAAATTTTCTTTTTTAGCTTCCACGATCAGAATAACCGGAGCCTTAATCATCAAAAGTTCAGGAGAACGACTCATTAAAAAAGCACAGATTCCTTTTAAACCTTGTTCTTCATCAACGTTAAATTCTATTCCTGAAAATAAGCTAATTTGAGAATTTAACTGTTTTCTCAGTTCAATGAGAACTGGAGCAATAATCATCTCTGAACGGGCTTTTTCGCTGTTACTCGCTAGGGCTAACGGAATATTATATTCTAAAGTGTCTCTCAAGTATTGACTAGATTCTAACTCAGGAGTATTGCTGAATAAATGTAACTGTTCGGAGAGTTGCAAGTTAAACTGTTTAATCACTGTGTTGAGTGTAAAATCGCTGTAAGCCATAATTTTATACTTTTTATTTGAGAATACTGTCATTTTATAATAAAATCCTAATAACAGACAAAATCATCAATAAATGCACAACTTTATTCCGCCTGAACGTTTTTTTCCCTACTTAACCTGGACGGAAATAAACGAAATGTCCGATCAAGAAAATGTGGTGATTATTCAACCGATTGGTTCAATCGAACAACATGGCCCCCATTTACCTTTAATCGTTGATTCTGCCATTGCAACGGCGGTAACAGGTCAAGCTTTAGCCAAACTTAATCCTAATATTCCCGCCTATGCCCTGCCCACATTATATTATGGCAAATCGAACGAACATTGGCATTTTCCCGGTACAATCACCCTGAGCAGTAACACCCTTTCTCTGGTATTAATCGAAATGGCAGAAAGTATTTATCGAGCCGGATTTAGGAAATTAGTGTTTATTAATGCTCACGGAGGACAACCGCAAATTTTAGAGATAGTGGCGCGAGATTTGCATCAAAAGTATGAAGATTTTCTGATTTTTCCCTTATTTGTCTGGCGAGTTCCGAATGCAGCAACCGAATTATTAACCCCAAAAGAGTTAGAATATGGAATACACGCCGGAGATGCAGAAACCAGTGTCATGCTGTCAATTTTTCCCGAACAAGTCAGAACAAATAAAGTCGTTTGTGAATATCCTCATGATTTACCTGAAAATAGTATGCTGAGTATGGAGGGAAAATTGCCGTTTGCTTGGGTAACACGAGATTTAAGCAAAAGCGGGGTTTTAGGAGATGCAACCGTTGCAACACCAGAAAAAGGTGAACAGATTTTAGACTCTTTGAGCGAGAGTTGGGTACAAGTCATTGCAGATATTTACAACTTTCGTCAACCGAGGCGTTATCATTTCAAAGAATAAATCGAGAAGCTAACCCCGTTAACTCCATCAAAAATTTCTCTGTATCACAGATGTCTGTTGTGAGCCGAAACTATGTAACAATGAATTCTACGAAAGTTTAGGCTGAGGTATCAATATGCTCAACAATTCTACAGTGAAACAAGCTCTCAACCAAGGTAAAGCCCTGAAGGTGATTAGCGGCTTGATGAACTTTGATATCCAACGGGTTGCAGCTACAGTGAAAGCAGCGACTCAAGGGGGTGCAACCTTTGTTGATATCGCGGCGGATGTCAATTTGGTACGGATGGTGCGGAATTTAACTCATCTCCCCATCTGCGTTTCAGCCGTTGAAGCCGCTAAATTTGTTCCCTGCGTGGAGGCGGGCGCCGACTTAATTGAAATTGGGAACTTTGATGCGTTTTACGCCCAAGGACTGCGGTTTGAGGCTGAAGACGTGTTAAGACTCACCGAACAAACCAGACAGCTTCTCCCCCATATTACCCTGTCTGTAACCGTTCCCCACATTCTCTCACTCGATCAACAAGTTCAACTCGCCCTAGACTTAGTGGAAGCGGGCGCTGACATCATCCAAACCGAAGGCGGTACCAGTTCCCAACCCGTTCATCCTGGCACCTTGGGTTTAATTGAAAAAGCGTCTCCCACCTTAGCCGCAGCCTATGAAATTTCTCGGGTGGTATCCGTCCCCCTGTTGTGTGCGTCTGGACTTTCTAACGTCACCGCACCCCTAGCTATTGCAGCCGGGGCTTCCGGTATTGGTGTCGGTTCGGCTATCAACCGCCTGAATGATGAAGTTGCAATGGTTGCGGCGGTTCGGAGTTTAGTCGAAGCCTTAGCAACCGTTAACCCTGCGGGTGTTCCAGCTTAGAGAAGAAAAACCATCGAGACACAAAGAAAACGCAAGAATTAATCTTCGTGTCTTTGTGTCGATCGTGGTTAGTTTACCCCATCAAAAAGTCCTGCATCTCTACCTATTTACATATAGTTCAAGAACCACATCAAATAATCTTCCACCAGTTCATAGTTGGGAGAATTTTCATCCGTGACTTCTAAATCAGCCAACGGCAGAATAAATGTTTTTTGATCACTAACCCGTTGAACTTCCACTAACAAACCATCGACTTCTGAAAACTTCTCTCCAAATTTCCCCAACATAAAAACATCGGTGTAAGACGGTTGAGTTTTTTTGAGTTTTTCATACTTCGTTTGAGAACCTTCTCCAAATAGATAATCTTCTTCCCACAAAAATTCTTCAGTTCCCGTCAAATAACAAGGCTTTTGAAGATGTTTTTTGAGATATTTTAGATATCGACTCAAGTTGGCTTCATCTACATCAAGTTCTTTAGTTCCTAGAATCTTTTCGACTCTCGCTTCAAATTCTTCTCGATCAACCTCTCCGAATTCTTGCATCAATTTGTCAGGATCGAGTAATCCTAACGTCTCCATTTGTTCGAGAACGTTTTCCATTGACAACATTAAATGTTGTTGCGAGTTTCCTTTACTTCTATTGTTCGATCCTGTTAAAATGGTCTCATCTATTTGAATCGGTTGCATTTCTTCGGGTTCAAGCGGTAGCTGAAGTTTTCTATTTTTCTGATAAGATTTAGACATTATATTCTCACCTGACACAAATTGAGTGACTGAGTATATTGTGATATGACGACTGGAACCATTAACCAGTAGGAGACAACGATGACACAACAACTGCACTCATTAAAACCAGAAGTCTATCAAGGGCAGTTCGGCGAATTTACCATTACCGATCGCGATCGTATCGGTGTCATTATTTACCGTACTGGCTTAATGATAGCAGCCCTATGCTTTGCTGTAGGCACAGGGTTAATATTATGGCAACCCAGTAACCCCCTTGTCCTACAAGCCTTAACCCCGCTTTATTTTTGTTTTTGGTTAAGCCTGGGTGTCAGCTTATTCACGATTCATATCTATCTCGCCATTTTACACCGAGTTTTACAACTTTTTTGGTTGATTGGTGGGGTAACGGCTGCTGTTTTAGCTTTCCAAAGTCCTGAACCCTTAGCCCTAACCGTTTACCATCAACCTTTAAGTTTACTGGGAATTGGCTTTACCTTCGCGGCTGTCACCGGAATTTACTTCAAAGAAGCATTTTGTTTTAACCGTTTAGAAACCAAACTATTAACCCCTTTAGTGCCGTTACTTTTGTTAGGATTTATTGCGGGAATTTGGTCTGTGATGAATCAAAAGTTTTTACTGTTTTTCTGGGCCATTCAATTTATGATTTTTGCCCTGCGTAAAGCTTTTCAAGCCATCCCCGACGATATCGGAGATAAAAGTGTATTTGACTATCTCCACGCCCAACGTGCTAAAGCCTAAACTCCTCTCGCTGAATTGAGTAGAATGTTCTCTCTGTTTAACTGCAAAAAACTTCAGAAATTACACCTAGTTCAGCGTCAAGAAATTTGGACACTCACCCTCAAAGGGTGGGTTCTTACCTTGTTGTTTTTGATGACAATGACTCTGATTTCATTTTTCAATCTCTATCCTTTTCTCGCCGTTAACGCTGCCATCCAAGCTGATGCTTTAGTGATTGAAGGATGGATGCCGGATTATGCCATAAAAGCGGCTTTAGTCGAATTTGAAAAAGGCTCTTATCAAAAAATTATCACGACGGGAGTTCCTCTGTCAAAAGGATACTATTTAGCCGAATACAAAGACTTTGCTAACCTCACCGCAGCCACTTTTATTAAACTGGGTTTAGATGAAACTCTAGTGATTGCCGTTCCCGCCTCTAAAACCCTTCGCAACCGTACAGATGCCACCGCTATTGCGCTGCGAGACTGGCTACAAACTTCGGATTTAAACATTAAATCTATTAATCTTTTCTCATTAGGGCCTCATGCCCGTCGCAGTTGGATGATTTTTAAAAAATCTCTTTATCCTGAGATTGAAGTTGGGATTGTTTCTATTAAATCTGAAGACTATAATGCTGAAAAATGGTGGCTTTCTAGTGAGGGATTTCGGACTGTAATTTCAGAATTTATTGCTTATTTTTATGTCTTGTTCGTTCAATAATGATAACATAACTAAGATGTATGATCTCATTGGGTT
>NZ_JAYGHR010000091.1:18198-52543 GCF_034932365.1 Limnoraphis robusta BA-68 BA1
GATGGGGAAATTCACCACCAAGACACTAAGACACAAAGCTTGTTGATGGGGAAATTCACCACCAAGACACTAAGACACAAAGCTTGTTGATGGGGAAATTCACCACCAAGACACTAAGACACAAAGCTTGTTGATGGGGAAATTCACCACCAAGACACTAAGACACAAAGCCAGAGATTAAAATCTCTGTCTAATAACAAATGTCCTCTTAAGAGGACTGAATAAGTCTAGCTATTCTTTGAGAAATTAAATATTTTTTACTCCCTTCTTGTTTTAGGAGAGGGGTTGGGGGTGAGGTTCAATCAAAAATTTCATCTAATTCTTGATATTCTGGTACTGTTGTATCAATTTCTTTTCCATGTCTTAATACAATTCTATCATGTTGAGAACGAGATAATAGTTCACTAAAAGAACGACCTTTAAAAATAATCAAATCCGCAGGTAATCTGACTCCAATTCTACCCACTGTTGATAATCCCATTAAATCCGCAGAGGTTCGGGTTACTGTTTGGGGCCAATCTCCAAAAGGATGATCGAAATGGGCAATTCTTACCGCCATTTTAAACACTTCTAAGCCATCGTGATCACCAAAATGATAAAACGGATCACGACAATTATCACTCGCTACAGCTACCGAAATTCCTGACTGTTTGAGTTCATGTAATAACGTTACTCCTCGCCAACGGGGTGTACAACTTAACGCTAAATTATCTTGATATTGTCGATCTTGCAAATACAAATTACACATCGGTAAACTAATAACCCCAATTTCCGCTTGTTTGACTAACGCGATGGTTTCTTTTACTTGTTCGGGAGGTTGAACGGCTAAACTACAACAATGACCACAAACTATTTTACCCGAAAATTCTGACTTTAATGCCGTTTCTGCAACTTTTTTTAATGTAATTGAATCAATATCGCCATTTTCATCTGCATGAAAATCTAAGTCTAATTCTCGTTCTTTGGCGAGTTCAAACACTCGTTCAATTTGCCGATCAATCTCTGGGTTCATATAGGCAACTCCGCCTAATATTCCCCCAAACTCAGCAACTTTATCCGCTAATTTTTCGCCTGCGGGAGTGAGATATTCTTCTAACGTGACTAAAGAAACGGCTTGTAAAATCAGTTTATCTGACCATTCTTGTTGTAACGTTCTAAAGACTTCCCAACTGATATCGGCTAACGTTCCGCCTGAATCTAAATGGGTTCTAATGGCTTTTGTTCCATGAGCATAACTACATTTTAATCCAAACTCCATCCGGCGATAAATATCTTCTGAATTCCAATTCTCGATATCTTCCCAAACCGCATTTAACGCGCTTTGAAATGTTCCGTCTGGGTTGGGGGTTCTTTCCCAAATATGACCTTTATCTAAATGAGTATGAACATCTACAAAACAAGGCCATACTTGTTTTTTCTGTAAATCAACGAAGGGACTGTCTGGGGTTTCAAGGGTTCCACTTGACACAATTTGAGTGATGATTCCCTCTGCAATTTCTAAATCAATATTAACCAAACCTTCTCGGTTCGGCGTTTGTTCTATAACAACATTACTCAATAAACAAGCGGGAATTTGAGCATTTTTCAGCCAATAATTAGATAGATTTGGAATCATTATTTACAATTCATCTTCTAAACTTTGCTGTAATTCTCGGACTCGGTTAGCAGATAATCCGGTAAAACCCACAACCTGTTCAACGGTCATTGCGCCTCTAAGTAAGTTTAACGCAATTTCGGCGATCGCATTTTGGCGACCTTGCTGGAAACCTCTCTCAACTCCTTGTGTTAAGCCTTCTTCTCGCCCTTCTTGTTTAATTTGTTGATAGATAACAGAAGTCAGGGCGGGTTCATCTAGGTTGTGAGTGAGTGACAGACATTTAGGGTGGAACCCGCCCCTACAAAACTGTCCCCTGTCCCCTCAAAGAGGGCTTATGTTAAAAACGCATTTTGAATATCCTAAAACTTCATATTACTTAAGATTTTGTAATTTTTGCTACGGTTCGACTTGGTTTTTGCTCTTACTCTAGTGAGTAATCCTGAAGGCTCCGGCTCGAAAGTCTAGTTTTCAAGGGGTTTGAGAGAGTTGACGAAAATCTCAGCAAATGTAACCGAACGTTAATAATTAATCTCCCGAATGTTACATAAGGTACAGACTGGGTTAATGAAATTGGTTAGGTTTGCACCAGGGGAACTTGTCAGCTTTGAAGTCAACTGCTTTTTGAAGCAAACGGAAAGAGGAATACTCAATGACAAGTACACTAGAGCCAACAACAAAGCTCAATAAATTTGAAAAATTAAAAGCAGAAAAAGATGGTTTAGCAGTTCAAACAGAAATTGAAGAATTTGCCCGCATCGGTTGGGAAGCAATGGATGAAACCGATCGCGATCATCGTTTAAAATGGCTAGGGGTATTCTTTCGGCCTGTAACACCGGGTAAATTCATGTTACGCCTGAGAATGCCGAGCGGAGTGATCACTAGCGAGCAGATGCGAGTTTTGGCAGAAATCGTTCAACGCTACGGTGATGACGGTAATGCTGATATTACCACAAGACAGAACCTTCAGTTAAGAGGAATTCGCCTCGAAGACATCCCAGATATTTTTCGTCGGATGCAACAAGTGGGGTTAACGAGTATTCAGTCGGGGATGGATAACGTGCGAAATATCACGGGTTCTCCGGTGGCGGGACTGGATGCCGATGAACTCTATGATACGCGAGAGTTGGTGCAACAAGTTCAAGACATGATCACCAACTCTAGTCAAGGGAACCCTGAGTTTACTAATTTACCGCGAAAGTTCAATATTGCGATCGCTGGTTGTCGGGATAATTCGGTTCATGCAGAAATTAATGATATTGCTTTTGTTCCCGCTTTTAAAAATGAAACGTTTGGCTTCAATGTATTAGTGGGTGGGTTCTTTTCCGCTAAACGATGTGAAGCGGCTATTCCTTTAAAAGTTTGGGTCAAACCCTCTCAAGTTGTCGCAATTTGTCGAGCCATTTTAGAAGTTTTCCGCGATAACGGGCCGAGAGCAAACCGTCAAAAATCTCGCTTGATGTGGTTAATTGATGAATGGGGAATTGACAAGTTTCGTAGCGAAGTCGAAAACCAAATGGGTGAGACTTTAGAAGCAGAAGCCGAAAAAGATGAAATCATCTGGGAAAAACGGGATCATATTGGGGTTTTTCCTCAGAAACAAACGGGATTTAATTATGTTGGCTTAAACGTTCCCATCGGACGGTTGTATGCTAATGATATGTTTGAATTAGCGCGTTTGGCTGAGGTTTATGGTCAAGGTGAAATTCGCTTAACGGTTGAACAAAATGTGATTATTCCTCACATTTCAGATTCTCGTCTAAACGCCTTTTTAACTGAACCTTTGCTCGAGCAATTTAGCATTAATCCCGCCCCGCTAACAAGAGCGTTAGTTTCCTGTACAGGCGCCCAATTTTGCAACTTTGCGATGATTGAAACCAAAAATCGCGCCTTAGCGTTAGTGAAGGAACTTGAGGCTGAATTATCTCTAGATAAACCTGTTAGAATTCACTGGACTGGCTGTCCGAATTCTTGTGGTCAACCGCAAGTCGCTGATATTGGTTTGATGGGAACAAAAGCCCGAAAAAATGGTAAAATGGTAGAAGGCGTTGACCTATTTATGGGTGGAAAAGTTGGGAAAGATGCCGAGTTAGGAAACTGTGTTCAAAAAGGAATTCCTTGTGAGGATCTTAAATCAGTATTACGAGATTTGTTAATTGAGAAATTTGGTGCAATGGTTAAATAAGTTATCTTGATTGCGACACCAATAATCAGATAATTATCAGTTTTTTATCAAGTTCGTCATTTTTGTCGTTAGTCTAACTAACGTTAGGATTACTTTACTCAATTTTCTAGAAAAATAAGGAGAAACTCAAAATGGTTGCTAAAGAAATGACTGCAAATTCTCAAACCCCTCAAAACATCATACTTCTCAAATCAATAACTGCAATTGGAGTGACAGTATTTAGCGGCTTTATGTTTATGAGTTGGCAAAATACGCTATCAGAATATCAAAAAGCTGAACAAAGTAAAAAAGCCGTTGCGACTCAAATTACCCCAACAACAGCTTCTAGAACTCCCGTAAAAACTGAACCCGTTGCAGCCAATTCTACTCAAACTCTTACTCAAAGTTCAGTTTCTACAACGGCTGAAAATCCTTCAACTCCCATTGTGAATTCTATTCCTCCAACAGTTGAAGCTGAAGCCGAAATTACTGACCCAAAACTGATTGAAAGTTTGAATCAAAAACTGTATAATCAAGTTGACACAGCTTGGCAAGAAACTCCCACATTTTCAGACAACTTAGTTTATCAAGTGAAAGTTCAGGAAAATGGAGAAATAGCCGATTATTCTCCTCTGAATGAAGCGGCTGTTCAACATCTATCCGAAGTTCCCCTCGATAACTTACAGGATCAAAAATCAGGTGAACTTTCCGCAAAAGTTGCTAAATTTTTAGTCGTCTTAACCCCCAGTGGCAGTTTACAAGTAAATCCCTGGATTGCCAACTAATATTCTTGTAGGGGCGGGTTCTGAATGAATTTATGTTTTCCCAGGAATAACTTACATAAACCCGCCCTTTACACCTCACCCGTCACCAGTTTTTTCAGTTAGCAGTTATCAGTTGTTCCCCGACTCCGGGGCGGGTTTATATCCGTTGTCTGCGGGGAATGATAAATCAATTCGGAACCCGCCCCTACACAAATTTCTGTTCTTTGTTTCCTATCTTACTTAAATCTATCAAGGAGAATCATTAATGCTCAACGAATTATGGTCATTACGCGGCAGATACAAAATTCTGCATTTGAGTTGGTTTGCATTCTTCCTGTCTTTTGTTGTTTGGTTTAACCTCGCCCCCCTCGCTACCGCCATTCAAGAAGACATGGGTTTAACGGTGGCACAAATCAGAATCCTGGCTATTTGTAACGTTGCTTTAACCGTTCCCGCCCGAATTATTATTGGGATGGTTCTGGATAGATTCGGCCCTCGAATTACCTATACTTGTTTATTAGTTTATGCGGCTATTCCTTGTATTGCTTTTGCGATGGCGCAAAACTTCAACCAACTGGTGATTTCTCGCTTGGCTTTAAGTATTGTAGGGGCAGGATTTGTTATCGGAATTCGGATGGTAGCCGAATGGTTCCCACCCAAAGAAATTGGTTTAGCGGAAGGAATTTATGGCGGTTGGGGAAACTTTGGTTCAGCCGGGGCTGCTTTTACTCTGCCAACCATTGCAGCCATATTAACCTTTGGAGGCGGTAGTATTATTAACTGGCGTCTAGCTATTGCTGGAACCGGAATTATTGCGGCAGTCTACGGAATTTTCTACTATTTCAACGTTCAAGATACGCCGTCTGGTAAAGTCTATCAACGCCCTGCAAAAGCCACTGGAATTGAAGTCACAACTGTTAAAGACTTCTGGTTTATGATGTTGATGAACATTCCTTTAAACGTTATTTTGGGTGTTCTCGCTTGGCGCTTAACGAAAGTCGGTTTCTTAACTCCCAGTGCAATGTATGTCGCTTGGATAGGTTTAGTTGGGTTGTATTTATTCCAAGCTTATGGTTGTTGGAATGTTAACAAAGACTTACTCACCGGAAAAAAACGTTATGCACCCAACGAACGTTACAACTTCTCTCAAGTCGCGTTATTAGAACTCACCTATTTTGTAAACTTTGGGTCTGAACTTGCTGCTGTTTCCATGCTTCCCGCCTTCTTTGAATTAACCTTTGGTTTAAACAAACAAGCCGCAGGAATGATAGCCGCCAGTTACGCCTTTATGAACCTTGCAGCCCGTCCCGGTGGAGGTTTAATTTCCGACAAATTAGGAAGCCGTAAAGCCACAATGGCTGTTTTAACCGCAGGGATGGGAATTGGTTATCTAATGATGGGTCGAGTAACGGGCGCTTGGTGGCTTCCCATTGCGGTGTTATTAACAATGGCTTGTTCCTTCTTTGTACAAGCAGGTGAAGGCTCTACTTTTGCGATTGTACCGCTCATCCGACGCCGTGTTACCGGACAAATTGCCGGAAATGTTGGGGCTTATGGAAATGTCGGGGCGGTGGCTTATTTAACCTTATTTAGCCTGTTACCCGAAGGTGATATTGGCAACCGAATCTTCTTTGAAGTGTTGGGTGTGGGTTCAATCATTGTGGCGTCGTTGTGTTGGTTTTTCCTAAAAGAACCCAAGGGGTCTTTTGCTGACCATCACGAAGGCGAGGAAGATTTACCCATTGTCAGCCAAGAACCTGTATTTGCATCCGAAACCAATCAATTCTAACCGTTAAGAATAAACTCCCCCCTTTTTAAGGGCAGGGCCGTTTCGTTCTAAAATTTTGCGATCGCTAAACCTTTGATGGGGGGCAAGTTTTAGGCTCTATTTAAACAGAAAATATCAAAACTGTTGAAATAATCCTCCTTTTCTTTACAGAGAAAGGCTTTTAAGATTTGGCGATCGCATTTTTGAACCGAGAATGAAACAGCCCTGCTTTTTAAGGGGGGTTGGGGGGATAAATTAGATGCAACTTTACAAAGAATTGGTATCAGGAAATCCCTCTGCGGGTGCAAACATTGCGCCCCTACAGTACACAATAATTGATAACTATTTATGACTGAACCGACGAAAACCCTTTGTCCTTACTGCGGTGTTGGCTGCGGTTTAGATGTATTACCGCCTGCGTTACCGGGAAAAGCAACAAACCGAGACAAACAAGGAAATCCGATTTGGCAAGTTCGAGGAAATCGCAATCATCCTTCAAGTCAAGGTAAAGTATGTGTAAAAGGGGCAACTGTGAGTGAATCTTTAGATAAAGACCGCCTCAAATATCCGATGATGCGAGATTCTCTCGATGAACCGTTTCGACAGGTGAGTTGGGATGAAGCGTTCGACCGAATTGTACAACAAATTCAAACGGTGCGGGTCACACAGGGGCCGGAAGCCATTTGTATGTATGGGTCAGGACAGTTTCAAACTGAAGACTATTATATCGCTCAAAAACTGTTAAAAGGCTGTCTGGGAACCAATAATTTTGATGCCAATTCTCGGCTTTGTATGTCTTCGGCGGTGTCGGGATATATCCAAAGTTTTGGGTCAGACGGGCCGCCTTGTTGTTATGATGACTTAGAACAAACCGATTGTGCGTTTTTAATTGGTACGAATACTGCTGAATGTCATCCGATTATATTTAACCGTTTACGGGTTCACCACAAGAAAAATAAACAAGTCAAACTGATAGTGGTTGACCCCCGTTGTACCCAAACCGCAGAAGCCGCCGATTTACATTTAGCCATTAAACCGGGAACGGATATTGATTTACTCAACGGGATTGCTCATTTATTAATGAAGTGGGGTTTATTTGATAGTTTATTTATCGATGATTGTACAAAATATTTACCGGAATATGCAGAAGTGATTCGTCATTATCCTCCCGGATTAGTTGCTCGAAAATGTGGCATTCGTTTAGATGATTTAGAAAAAGCTGCCCGTTGGTGGGGAGAGTCAAATCGGGTGCTTTCATTGTGGTCGATGGGGATGAATCAATCATCAGAAGGAACGGCAAAAGTTAGAACGTTAATTAACTTACATTTAATGACCGGAAATATTGGAAAACCGGGGGCGGGGCCGTTTTCTTTGACAGGTCAACCGAATGCAATGGGCGGACGAGAAGCAGGCGGACTGTCGCATATTTTACCCGGTTATCGAGTTGTTAAAAATCCCCAACATCGCGCTGAAGTCGAGGAATTTTGGGGACTCAAACCCGGAAGTATTTCTCCTAATCCCGGTTTAACGGCTTGGGATATGATAACAGGTTTAGAACAGGGAAATGTCGGGTTATTGTGGATAGCAGCAACCAATCCTGCTGTAAGTATGCCTGATTTAGAACGCACAAAAGCCGCTTATAGACAATCGCCTTTTACCGTTTATCAAGATGCCTATTATCCCACAGAAACGGCAGCTTTTGCTCATGTTGTTTTACCTGCTGCCCAATGGGGGGAAAAAACGGGAACGATGACGAATTCTGAACGGATGGTAACATTATGTCCGGCATTTCGTTCACCTTTAGGAGAAGCAAAAGCCGACTGGGAAATCTTTGCAGAAGTGGGGCGACGTTTGGGGTTTGTAGACCAGTTTAATTTTGAAAATTCTGCTGCGGTTAGGCGAGAATTTATTCAACTTACTCGTGACCGACCTTGTGAAATGACAGGAATTACTCACGAAGCGTTAAGTGAGTTTGGGCCGATACAATGGCCTTGTTCAGAAAGTAGTCAAGATGAACAGGTTTATAATAAGCGATTGTATACCAATTTCCGTTTTAATACCCCCGACGGACTGGCAAAATTTGCCGCTTATCATTCCAAAGGTTTGGCGGAACCTCCCGACCCAAATTATCCCTATGTGTTGACAACGGGGCGGCTTTATGGGCATTGGCACACGCAAACTCGCACGGGTCGTATTGAAAAAACAGCGAAAATGCACCCCCAACCGTTTATCGAAATTCATCCTCGGGATGCGGCGAAATTAGACATTAATGAAGGGGAAATAGTCGAAGTGCGATCGCGTCGAGGAATGGCAAGATTTCCTGCTAAAATAACAAAAGCGATTACACCCGGAACTGTATTTGTTCCCATGCACTGGGGAAGTTTATGGGCTGAACTTGCTGAAGTCAATAATCTCACTCATCCTGAATCTTGTCCTGATTCTTTACAACCGGAATTAAAAGCCTGTGCCGTTCAACTTTTAGCCGTTAAAAATGTGTTAAATCCCGAGTCGGTTAATTCGGAAAAACAGCAACTTTTCGTTTAAATCTAAAAACCAGGTTTTTTCAAAAAACCGGGTTTTTATAGCCTGTAGCTTGGGTTAAATGAAGTGAAACCCAACTCTTAAATAATTAGAGGTTGAATAATCTTAATTCGATTGAATTCTTCAAGGCTTATATCCGCAAGAATCGCTAAAGTTTCGCCCGTTGAACGCAAATTAATCGATATATCGTCCAGAAAACTACGTCCTGCATCAACTTCTGCTCCATCTACAAACTCTAAATCAGCTTCTGTAATGTTTCCTTGCAAGAGAATACTATCAGTACCCAAGCCATAATCAAGAATAACATCCGTTCCAAACCCAGGCCCAATTACAAACTGGTCGTTTCCATTGCCTCCTCTTATCGTATCGTTTCCCAAATCTCCAAACAGGAGGTCATTCCCCTCACTGGCATCCATATTATCATTACCTTGACCTCCAAATAGAGTATCATTTCCATTTCCTCCAGAAATCTCATCTTGGTCATTATTTCCAAAGATTAAATCGTTTCCATCGAACCCCCTCAGCACGTCGTTTCCGATATCACCAAACATCGTATCTGTTCCACTCCGACCAAAACTTCTATCACTCTGAACAATATCATCTCCTTTTCCGGCAAAAAGCCAGTTATTATCCCCAAAGGATAATAAAGAATCAGTCCCCAAGCCACCGATAAGGGTGTCACCCCCCCCCGACTTCCCACAAGGGTATCACCCCCATCTAGCCCAAAAATAGAATCTGCTTCGTCAGTTCCGACTAAGCTATCTGCGCCCTCTGTTCCAAAAATTTCTGCCATGATTTATTGGTGTAAATTCGACAACTGCTTCTTAAAGTTAACCCATCGATACCCATGAAGACCGTCAGCTTTTGTAAAATTCCCCATCCAAAATGTAAAGATTCGGTAAAATGTATTTATTCTGTCTCTTTTAATGAAGTTAAGCGTGAGATAAATATTGCTTATTCTACTTGGATTTGATATGTGTTTCCGAGGTTATTTTATAACCAATTATTCTTATAGTTAATTAATGAATCAGAACTTATAGCGGTGTGCGATCGTGTGAGGTACAAGCCAAAAACCCGGTTTCTCAAAGAAACCGGGTTTTTTTAGTCTCTACTGTACTTCATTCAACTGAAAACCGCTATATACCCCAACGTTACTTAAAACCCAACCCGTAGGGGCGCTCTTGCTTGCGCCCCAATATACGAAATGAATTAATAACTAATTCGGGGAAGCCGATGTTTGAAACCGCACAATATTTCCCAAGAAATTGTTCCCAAATCTGCTGCCCAGTCCTCAGCAGAAATAGTATTTTCACCTTCTTTTCCTAATAATGTTACCACTTCACCCACTTGTAAATCTGGCATTGAAGTCACATCTATCATCAGTTGATCCATCGTAATTGCACCAATTTGAGGTAAAAATTCACCCCTAACTAAAACCTTCATTTTGTTAGAAAGATTGCGGGGAACTCCATCAGCATAACCAATTCCCACTACAGCAATTCGAGTGGTTTTTTCAGCAATATATTGATAACCATAACTCACCCCGGTTCCCGCTTCAATGGTTTTAATTTGAGTCACTTTTGCCTTAACTTGCATCACCGGTTTGAGGTCAACAGTTGAGCGTAAATGAGTCGCCGGATATAAACCATAAATGGCTAAACCAACCCGTACCATATCATAATGTAACGCCGGATCGGTTAAAGCCGCAGCAGAGTTAGAAATATGTAAGCAGGGACGAGAAATAGGGGTTTTATTGAATCTCTTTTCAGGGTTAATGCCGAGTTGGGTAATAACTTTTTGGAAGCGTTGATGCTGTTGTCTCATAATCGTTTGATCGGGACTATCAGCCGTCGCAAAATGAGAATAAATTCCTGCAATTTTTAAATTCGGAAGTCGCTGGACTAACTGTACAAATTCCACCGCTTGTTGCCAAGATGTTCCTAAACGTGACATTCCCGTATCAATGTTGAGATGAACACTTAAAGTCCGGTTAAAAGAATGAAGCGTTTCTGAAAATAAAAGGGCTTGTTGAGGCGTGCAAAGTGTTGGTTGAAGTTGCCAATGAGAAATTGCTTTAACTTCATCAGGTGTATAAGCAGCACCCAAGACTAAAATAGGCTGTTTAATTCCAGCTTCGCGAAGTTCGATCCCTTCGGGAGTTGTAGCGACAGCAAACGCGCCTGCACCTGCGGTTTGGACAGTTTTGGCTATAGAAACCGCCCCATGACCATAGGCATCGGCTTTAACCACAGCCATGAGAGTTGTCTGAGGGGAAAGCAGCGTTTTAATTTGCTGAACATTGTAGGCGATCGCGGCTAAGTCAATTTCTAGCCAAGATCGTTGACAAATTTCATCATAAATTCCTCGTCCTCTCAACGCTAAAATCAGGCGATCTTTTTCTGAGGTGGGTTTTTTAGTGACCATGTTTTCATTCACTCCTCAAGTATTCTCAACATTGGTTGAATATAAAGCTTAGATCGCGATCGCACATTTGTATCGGGAAAATTCTTGCAGATCGGGAGATGGGGCGATCGGAAAAAAACTGAAAACTGAAAACTGGTCACTGGTCACTGATAACTGTTCACTGAAAACCTTGTCTCCCTGTCCCGGAAAGCGTTAAGCTGTGTTAATATCGTCTAAATACTATAATCGCAGCAAATCGTCAATGGGTAACGTTCTAGTATTGAACGCCTCCTATGAACCGCTAAATATTACCAGTTGGCGGCGGGCGGTGGTGTTATTACTCAAGCAAAAAGCTGAACGGGTTGAGCATAACGGAAAGTACCTTCTCCCAGACTTTCCTCTACCGACGGTGATCAGATTACGCCATTATGTCAGAGTTCCCTACAAAGACATTCCTCTAACTCGCAGGAATATCTTGCACCGGGATAGTCACACCTGTCAATACTGTGGCTATATCGGAGATGAACTAACGCTTGATCATGTGATTCCGCGATCGCGTGGAGGCGGGGAAACCTGGGAAAATCTGGTAACAGCTTGTGTTCGCTGCAATGTTAAAAAAGGAAGTCGCACGCCCAGAGAAGCCAGTATGATCCTACGTTATCCCCCCCGAAAGCCTTACAGTAGTCTTTACTTTGAAGTGACGAAACACGTCAAAAGCGGTATGAATCAAGAGTGGCAAAAATATGTAATTGGTCTTTAACCCCTGTTTGCTGAGAAAACAGGGGTTTTTGATTTTCTAGACCGTTTTTTTCAGTGAACGCTGTTTAGTGAAGAATTCTGCTATGCTAAATATTCCTGTTGAATGGGAACCGTCACGATGACCCATCTCTATTTGATTCGTCATGGCATCGCCGCCGAGCGAGAACTTTACGAAACCGATGAAGAGCGTCCTTTAACCAAAGAGGGCGATCGCAAAACCCGTAAAGTGGCTGAGAAACTGCTCGAGTTGAATCTAAAGTTTGATATTGTGCTGTCAAGTCCGTTAGTTCGGGCGCGTCAAACCGCAGATATTCTCAAATCTGTGGGTTTAACGGATCGTGTTGAAGAATTTCCCCCTCTGGCCCCGGAGGGTGAGATTAACTTTTGGTTGGACTGGTATCGAAACTGGAGTCAAACGCTCGGAGAGACTCTGGCTTTAGTCGGACATGAACCGGATCTGGGAAATTGGGCGGAAGTGCTAATTTGGGGAGATGTTCGAGGAGGTTTGATCGTCAAGAAAGCGGGTGTGATTGGGATCAGTTTACCGGAAACAGGTTCGCTGGTGGGAAATAGTCAACTGTTTTGGCTGAGTCCACCGAAATTTTTATTAAGCTGATGGCGATCCTCAGAAATAGCTGATTTCCCACTTTTCCTGTTTGTTAACTAAATGTTGTCAAAATGGTAACTGGATCAGTTGTTCTGATAATGTACCCTCAATAGGTTATATGTACATTGAGAAACGGCTATGACTTTCGTCGGCGAATACAAGCCTGGTTTAGAAGGTGTTCCTGCAACCTTGTCCAGTATTAGCTACGTCGATGGGCAAAAGGGAATACTTGAATATCGAGGCATTCGGGTTGAGGAACTCGCACAAAAGAGTTCCTTTCTAGAAGTAGCGTATCTTCTGATTTGGGGTAAACTTCCGACTCAAGAAGAACTCGAAAGCTTCGAGCATGACATTCGCTACCATCGTCGAATTAAATATCGCATTCGGGATATGATGAAATGCTTCCCGGAAACGGGTCATCCGATGGATGCGCTGCAAACCTCAGCCGCCGCATTGGGTTTATTCTACTCCCGTCGCGCCCTTGACAATCCCCAGTACATTGGAGAAGCTGTCGTGCGACTGTTGGCGAAAATTCCGACGATGGTCGCTGCTTTTCAACTGATGCGGAAGGGAAATGACCCGGTTCAACCGAGAGATGATCTCGACTATTCGGCGAATTTTCTCTATATGCTGAATGAACGGGAACCTCATCCCCTAGCGGCGAAGGTGTTTGATGTTTGTTTAACGCTTCATGCTGAACATACCATTAATGCTTCGACTTTTTCGGCAATGGTGACGGCTTCGACGTTAACTGATCCTTACGCGGTGGTGGCTTCTGCGGTGGGAACGTTAGCCGGACCCCTACATGGTGGGGCGAATGAAGAAGTGTTGTTCATGTTGGAAGAAATTGGTTCAGTGGAGAATGTTAGACCTTACCTGGATGGACTTTTAGAAAATAAAGCCAAAATCATGGGGTTTGGCCATCGGGTTTACAAGGTGAAAGATCCTCGCGCCACGATCTTGCAAAAATTAGCTGAGGAACTCTTCGAGGAATTTGGCCACGACAAATATTATGAAATTGCCCTAGAACTTGAAGCGGCGGTTCAAGATAATCTCGGACATAAGGGGATCTACCCGAATGTAGATTTTTACTCGGGTTTGGTCTATCGCAAGTTAGGCATTCCGACAGATTTGTTTACTCCGATTTTTGGGATCGCTCGTGTGGCTGGATGGTTAGCCCATTGGAAAGAACAATTGGGCAAAAATCGCATTTACCGTCCCACTCAAATCTATACAGGTTCTCACGGTGAACCCTACATTCCCATTGATGAACGAGCGGTGCCTCTCGGTGATCAGCTTGAACAAAATGGCAATTAGAGACAGTCGAAAATACACAGGGAAATAGTTCACAAGCTGTAATCAGGTGAAAGATGATTTCTCGCTCAAAAACCCTGTGAAATTTCCGGCCTGTGTGAATTTGGCTGCGGTCGAACGCTATACTGAATCTGGAGTAAAGTTTTAAAGAATCTTTACAAACTAGATAGATTAACCCTCGCTCAACCAAGCGATGTCAAAATGTCTAGGGTAATTCAAGTTTGAGTCTGGATAAATGAACCCAGGAATTGACTTACAAGGAAGTTTTGTCCAAGCACTGATGGATTTCGGTATACCCCCAGGTGCCGCTAAAGTCATCTGGATGCCCTTACCGATGGGTTTGATGTTGGTGGCGGCAACTGTGGGTGTACTTGGTTCTGTTTGGTTGGAGCGGAAAATTTCTGCTGCGGCTCAACAACGGATTGGCCCGGAATTTATTGGGCCATTGGGAACCCTGGCTCCCGTCGCTGATGGTCTGAAGCTACTGTTCAAAGAAGATATCGTTCCGGCTTTGGCTGACCCCTGGTTGTTTACTTTGGGGCCAATTATTGTAGCGATTCCCGTGTTTCTGTCCTACCTGATCGTTCCCTTTGGACAGAATCTGGTAATTAGCGATTTGGGAACGGCTATTTTTCTGTGGATTGCCTTATCGAGTATCCAGCCGATTGGCTTGCTGATGTCCGGTTATGCCTCAAACAACAAATACTCCCTCCTGGGAGGGTTACGGGCGGCAGCACAGTCGATTAGTTATGAAATCCCTCTGGCTTTGGCGGTGTTGGCGATCGCCATGATGTCTAATAGTCTCAGCACCATTGATATTGTCGAACAACAATCGGGTTACGGTATCTTGGGCTGGAATATTTGGCGTCAACCTGTGGGCTTTCTAATTTTCTGGATAGCCGCATTGGCAGAATGTGAACGCCTACCGTTTGATTTACCGGAAGCTGAAGAAGAACTCGTTGCCGGATACCAAACCGAATATTCCGGGATGAAGTTCGCTTTGTACTACCTGGCTTCCTATGTGAATTTGATCCTGTCGTCGCTGTTGGTGGCGGTGCTGTATTTAGGGGGTTGGGATTTTCCCATTCCGGTAGAGGCGATCGCAGGTTGGTTAAATATCAGTGAAACCACACCTTGGTTACAGGTAATTACAGGGACTTTGGGCATTACCATGACCCTGCTAAAAGCCTATGTGTTGGTGTTTACTGCCATTCTGTTGCGTTGGACACTGCCCCGGGTACGGATTGACCAATTGTTGAATCTCGGTTGGAAGTTTTTGCTACCTGTAGCACTGGTGAACTTGCTTCTCACCGCCGCTTTAAAATTAGCCTTCCCGATCGCATTTGGGGGATAATTCACCCTAAATTCAAAGGCAAAGGTGAGAAAAACGCTGTTCTTCTGTCCTTTGCCCTCACTAGATCAAGCCAGTCGTTTAGTCAGCTTTCCATCTGAGACTGGATTCAAAAATCAGATCGCTAGAACTTGTTAAAACTTGAGAGAGAACATCATGTTAAAGTTTCTAAATCAAGTCACCGACTACGCCAAAGAAACGTTTCAAGCGGCGAAATATATTGGTCAAGGTTTATCTGTAACCTTTGATCATATGCGTCGCCGTCCGATTACGGTTCAGTATCCCTACGAAAAATTGATTCCTTCTGAACGGTTTAGAGGTCGGATTCACTTTGAGTTTGATAAGTGTATTGCTTGTGAAGTTTGTGTGCGAGTTTGTCCGATTAACTTACCTGTTGTAGACTGGGAGTTTAATAAGGAAAATAAGAAAAAACAACTCAAACACTACAGTATCGACTTCGGCGTTTGTATTTTCTGCGGAAACTGTGTAGAATACTGCCCGACTAACTGTTTATCGATGACGGAAGAATACGAGTTAGCTGGCTATGATCGCCATGAGTTGAACTATGATAGCGTGGCGCTCGGACGTTTACCCTACAAGGTGACCAATGATCCGATGGTAACTCCTCTGCGAGAACTGGCTTATTTACCGAAGGGGGTTATCAGTCCTCACGATCTTCCGACGACGGCTCGCCGTGCAGGTTTGCGTCCTGAAGAAATTTTGGAACAAATGGAAAAGGAACAAAAATCAAAGAATGAGAATTAGGAATTCTCTTGAGAAGATAGGCAATTTTTAGGTTCGCTTGTCTTCTCAATTTACCATCATCGATTAAACACCAAGAAAGGAAACAAGAGTTGTGAATTTAGCAGAAGGGGTTCAAATTGTATCGTTCGGCTTGCTGACGATTATGATGCTTGCAGCAGCTTTAGGAGTGGTTTTGCTGGAAAATATTGTCTACTCAGCCTTTTTGTTGGGTGGTGTATTTATGAGTATGGCAGGGCTATATCTCTTGCTGAATGCTGATTTTGTCGCAGCCGCCCAAGTGTTGATTTATGTCGGTTCGGTGAACGTATTAATCCTGTTTGGGATTATGTTAGTGAACAAGCGGGAAAGCTTCAAAACTTTACCCAATGCGTGGATTCGGAAAGCCTCAACGGCTTTGGTTTGTGGGGGGTTATTTGCCCTACTGAGTACGATGGTATTGTCTACGCCTTGGGGAGCGGGAATGGCTGTTAGCGTTCCCACAACAGAAAGTTCAATTGTGATTATCGGACAGCATTTTTTCAGTGACTTTTTGCTGCCTTTTGAGTTGGCTTCTGTGTTTTTGTTAATGGCAATGGTGGGTGCTATTGTTCTAGCTCGTCGAGATTTTATCCCCGAATTACCCCCTGAAGGACCGATTCCAACTCCGGGCTGGACTTTACAAGAAAGACCTCGTGAGTTGCTTTCGGTTTCCAGTCAAAAATCTTCTTCTGAAGGTTGATGTTTGAGAATTTTTCCCTGATCAACAGTGAGAAATTACTATTTTTTATGTTGTAAAAAGTTAGGAGAGACAAGCAATTCATGCAATTACAATTAGAGTATTTTTTGTTAGTTGCGGCGGCTTTATTCTGCATCGGGATTTATGGATTAATTACCAGCCGAAATGCAGTGCGAGTGTTGATGTCGATTGAGTTACTGTTAAATGCAGTCAACTTGAATTTGATGGGTTTTTCTAATTATTTAGACGGTGTCAGTCTGAAAGGTCAAGTGTTTACGGTGTTTGTGATTACTGTAGCAGCCGCAGAAGCTGCCGTTGGTTTGGCGATTGTATTAACGATTTATCGTAACCGCGACACGGTTGATATGGAAGAATTTAACCTGTTGAAGTGGTAAACTCGGAAATTTCTCAATCTCTATAAATAGTCAGAGATTTAAATCTCTGTCTAATAGATGAAGTCCTCTTAAGAGGACTTTTGTTTTTAGTCGGGGAATTTATTCCCTGCCTTTTTTAGAGATCAATTTTATATTCAGGTTGCCATTGATATTGACCTAGCTTAATTTTCCCTTCTGAAGTAAAGATTATCCCTTCATCTTCAAGTCGTGTTTTCTGAAGATAATCTGTCCCCTGACGTAACGTTGAATGAGAAATTTCGCCTTTTGCGTTAATCACCCGATGCCAAGGAATATCCGAAGATTGAATCTCTACGCGATCTATTTTCATCCGCTTTTGGGGAAGTTCATCGGGGGAACGATGGGTTAATAGATAGAGTAAAGTTCCTCCTAAACTATACAAATCAGAAGCCGGATAAGCTTTTCCTCGCAACTGTTCTGGGGGCATATATCCAATAGTTCCGACAAAGGTTCCACTGAAAGATATTGTGTTGCGATAGATATCTTGAACTGCCCCAAAATCCACTAAAAACACCTTTCCATCGGCTTGTCGAATAATATTTTGAGGTTTGATATCCCGATGAATAATTGGTGGATTAAGTTGATGTAAATAGCTGATAATCTCTAAAATTTTAATAGTAATTTGCTTAATTTCTGCTTCTGTCGGATGCCAACCTTTTTCAACCCAAGCGGTTAAAGAGTCTCCAGAAACTAATTCTCGAATTAAATAAAATTGTCGATCTTCGTCTGTATCCTGGTGAAAATAATCGAGATATTTTGGAATTCCCGGATGATTTAAGTGAGAAAGAACTTTCGCTTCTCGTTCAAATAATTCTAGTATTTTCCAGTCTTGGGCTTGTCGCAAAGAAACGGCTTTGAGGGCGACTCGTTGATAATTTGTTAAATCTTCGGCTTCATAGGTAATTCCCATTCCTCCCTCACCCAAAGGGGTAACAATGCGATATCGTTCAGCAATAATATCGTTGGGTTGGTGTAGAGTCATGTTGACGTTTCTCCAGTTGAACCCCTTATTGGTCTATTATGGCTCAAAAATTGAGAGGAAGCCTTCTGTAATTATACTGACCAAAGAGTTAAATCAATGGACTCGGAGAGATTAGGGGCGGTTTTGATAATATTATTTGAAGATATTCTGTTAAGATTATATTGGGATTAAACTTAATATAAATTGCCCCAGAGGAGAATTGACAAAAGAGGGATAAAGTTCGCCGAGTTGCCACAATTTTTGTAATCTCACGCCGTGATATCCTTGGAGAATCAGAAAACAAAATATTTGGAACTTGGGATTTTTAAGCCATTGAACGTAAAAATAATTCAGTTGTTTATTTAGGATTAATTCTAAACTTAAATGAAGGGCGGCAATCACAAAACCCGCCAAGACTAACGGCCCGAATAAATGATAGCTTATAGCTTGATTGATGTCTCCCCGAACGATTGCCATTAGCGATCGCGTTAACCCCCATCCCGGACAGGGAATGCCTACATATCGCATTAAAGGACATCCCAGAAAAGGAATGCGAATGCCGAGGTTAAACACCGCACTACCGATAATAGGAATCAGTGCGATCGCGAGTGCAAAAATTCTTTGCTGTTGCTGTTGGGGAGAAGTTAATTGAGACGATCGCCTAATTTTTCCTACCATTTGAATCATTATTTGTAATCGGCGAACAACTATCGACTTTTCAGTCAATCTACCCCAAAACAAGTGAGATAAATCATCACCGTTGCACACTGCTGAAAGATGACCAATTCAACGGTTTTGACCCAGAAATTAATCTCGGACTGGGAATAAACTGCCATCGATCCTCCCGCCAATAAAGCAATTAGAATCAAGAAAATGATTTTTCTGTGTTTTAATTTTAGCATCGCTCAAAAAATTATTGGTGTTTTTTAGTCATTTCAACGCTTTTAGCATTTGAGAAGCATCTGCACTTAGTAAAATGCCAGATTCGCGTAGAATATCAACGTTCCCAAACAAGGAATCAGCCAAAGTAATAGCAACCAAGGGGACTTTTCTAATTTCTGGCAAATTTTGATCCAAGCCTTAATCCCCCAAATGATAGCAATAATATTGATGCAAGGAATAAATACTAAAATTGTCCATAAAATCGGGTTGTCTTGATCGCCCGCAACAAAATGAATATAAATTCCTAAGATGGGAATCCAAGCAAACCAAGCCTTTTCAACTCCACATTTTTGATAAATTTTCCAGCAAAAAAATGCACCGATTAAGTATCCTATTAAGCCACTAATAATTGATGCAGGATTGACTTCGGTTTGGGGGATTGAAGTATCGGGTATTGTTGGTACGGTATCCTGAGCCAGTATAATGGGTAAAAGACTGATCGCCGACTGAGCCAATGATAATGTACTGATGTCTAACATATATATTGCACAAGATTGAGTTACCCCTAAAATGCAATGCCCTATTCTTCGGCTTATTCTTAGCCGAGCAACAGAATACTTGCAAATGACAGGAAGATTTTAAAGGAAACTTTCTTAAAACCCATCAAAGTTTGGTTTTTTTTAAGAAAGCCAAAAACTATCGCTAAATGAATGGTAATTACCGGGAAATAATTCTATGAGATTGAGGTAAAGTTATGTTAAATATATTCCCGAGAGTCCTCCTTTTGGTTTGGTACTGTGCCTCAAAGAACAATAGAAACCTTTTTGTGTTCTATTATAACTATACTGACCAAACGGTTAAATCGACAGAATCAGAGAGTTTTGGAACATTTTTAATAATATTATACTGAACTAAACGCTCTGACATCGTTTTCCAACGTTCGGGTGAAATTAAACCCAAGGGTTGATCTAAACTTTCTCCCTGGGTAATATATTCGGAAATCAATTCTAACGATTGAGTTTGATAGTCTAAATTATTGTATTTACTCTTAGGGTTAACGTAATTTTCAACAACAATTTTAGCCGCTTCTGGAATATTTCCTAGAGCGATTTTCCAGCCTTGAAAGGTTGCTTTTAGAAAGGCTTTTACCTGTTCTCGCTGCATTTCTAACAGAGAATTATGAGCAAAAATCGTCTGAACGTAAGCGTCATAACCATAGTCACTCAAGCGAATAACGTTTGGTTCAATTCCGGTTTGGTAAGCAAAGCCTATCGGTTCGTCAACGAGATAACATTGAACTGCATCGACTTCTCCAGTTAACAATTTATCGTATTTTTCATCTAATGAAATATTGACAACTTCTATCTCATCTGATGAAAGTTGACTATAGCCCATCACTAAGTCCATGACTTTTTGTGTATCAGCATGAACGCCGACTTTTTTTCCGACTAAATCATGCAAAGATGCTATATTATTATCAGGCATTGACATCAAACCCAAGGGAGAAGTTTGAAACATGGTTGCAACGGCTTTGATGGGTTTTCCGGTTGCTTGAGCGGCTAATATAACGTCTTGTTCCGCACAACCCATTATAGTAGGATTTTCTGCAACAATATCTAAAACATCAACCCCAAAATCCCAAGGGTGAATGTTAATTTTTAATCCTTCTAGGGTATAAAGTTGATAATAATCTGCCAGTAACACCCCAGCAAATTGAACATTATATTTCCAGTCTAATTGTAGGGTTAATTCAGTTAATGAGGGACGAAATAACTGCTCCGGTTGAGGACGTTTTCCGAAGTCTCCCAACAGCCAAAACGTACTCAAAAAACTTGATTTTTGCAGGAAATTTCGACGACTAATTAACACGATGGAATGATAAAAATGGTTTAGTATTGAGGATGAATAGAACGACCAAACAGCCCCGTCATTACACGTAAAGCCAAATATCGAAAAGGTTTAACTTTTCCTAAACTCCAAAGTCCCCAGCGACGAATTGTTACTTTTGGCAGCCAATTTCCAGAAAACATTCGATCTAGGAAATCAGTAAAGGCTAATATTAGCAAATTTTCTTTTTGACGCCAAGCTTGATAACGTTTTAAAACGCGCATTTGTCCGATATCTTCATGGTTTTGAGCGGCTTGTCGCAATATTTGAGCCAACGCCCCCGCATCGCGAACCCCCATATTTAAACCTTGGCCGCCCACAGGATGACAACAATGGGCTGCATCGCCAATTAACGCCAGTCTGTGTTGAATATAGCGTTGGCTTTGCATCAGTTGAACGGGGAAAACATAGCGATCGCTTTCTAATTCTAAACGGCCTAAAAGTCCGCCTGTGCGATATTCTAACAACTGTAAAAACGCTTCTTCATCCAGATTTTTTAAGGCTTCGGCTTCGGCGTGAGGCGCCGTCCACACCACCTGACAACGGTTTCCCGGTAAAGGCAAAACCCCCATCGGGCCACTCGGCCAGAAGCGCTCAAACGCGACATTATTGTGAGATTTTTCGGTTTTGATCGTCATGGCGATGCAAGACTGCCAATATTTCCAGCCATAGGTAGAAATTCCCGCCGCTTGACGTAAAGGCGATCGCGAACCATCAGCAGCAATGACTAACTGAGTTCGCAGGGTTTGAGTTTTTCCCTCTACTTCTAGCTCAATTTCGGCAAAATCCGGCTGATCATTCACTTTTACCACTTTCGCCGGACAAAGCCAAGAAACGTTTTCACAGGAGTCGAGAAAATCGTGCATTGCGGTTAAAATCACCGAATGTTCACCGACATAACCCAGCGCCTCAGTCCCAAGATCTTCCGGTTTGAAGTGAACCACAGTGGGATGATCGCTGTCGCTGAGACTAATTTGACGAAAGGTGGTAATTTTCGGTAGGATCTCGTCCCAGACTCCCATTGCTTGTAGAATGCGTCCCGTTTGCAGCGTTAGGGCGTAGGCTTGTCGGCGACTAGCGGCGACGGTTTTAGCTTGGGGTTCGATCAAGACAACTCTCAGATTAGAATTTTTTAATCCACAGGCGAGAGTCGCCCCGACAATACCGCCACCGACAATGGCTAAGTCGTAGTCAAGATTAAGCTGAGACTGCCGTTGAGATTGGGTTTTTGTGTGTGAACGCTGCTCAAGAAGCATAATTAGGGAATTGACGACCGATGCTGACGAATTTATACCTATTCTATTCTGACTGAAAATCGCAAATTTCGCACAGAACCCGGTCTCTAAGAGAAACCAGGTTTTTAATACCTACTGTGCTAATTCAATACCGAGGGATTAACGGATCAATGACGGCGGAGTAAGCATCTATCCCTCCTGCGATATTTTTGACATTGGTAAACCCCTGACGTATCAACCACTGGCACATTTGAGCCGATCGCATTCCGTGATGACACATTACCAAGGTTTCTTTTTCAAGATCGAGATGGCTGTGAATTTTGTCAGACCATTGGCTAAATTCGCTCAAGGGTAGGTTGATAAATCCCTCCAGGTGAGCAATTTCCACCTCTTGAGGTTCACGAACATCCACAAGCTGTAGATTTTCGGTTGAACCTTCTGTTAGACGGTGTTCTAACTCTTCAACCGTAATTTCAGGGATGGATTGATAGGAAAACGACTCGGACATGAGCGGAATTCACCTTTAGGGTAAGGAAACAATGACTGGCAATCTCCTCATCAATTGTATATAAAAATCCGGCAATTGCAATTGAGATTGCTCCATAACTTCTATTTTAAAGATAAATTTTGTTAGGGATTCCTCTAATTTGCAGTTCGATACGCGGTTGTTCACTGCTGTAAAAGACAATACCTTTATAATCTCTCTCAGGATTCCCAAAACGAAGTTGATGACCATCAAAAGCTTCAATCGCCACATCTCCTATTTTAATTCGACTGCGTTTGCGATCAATTGTAACTTGCAACTCCTTGGAAGTCACAGTATCTCGAATCAACACCCAGAGCGTTAATTCCCGTCGCACTCGCTTCATCTCCAAATGAGCCACTTGAAAACTATAAATCTTTATTTCACGGTTGAGCAGTTTGATTTGTGTTCCGGGGGGTAATCCAATAATTCCTAAATCCGAGTCAGACGCAACAAAATCAGAGTTTTCTTCCTTTGTAACAGGAGTTGATTCTAAAGTGACTTGAACATCAAGACGAGGCGGTTCAGGGGAAACTTCCGCCGGAATAATCACCCAATCATAGGCTTTACGAGTAATTTCTTGGCGAATTTCTTCGGCTCTTTTAGGTTCAGCAACAACAGCATAATCTCGCTGTTTTAATTTAGTTGCAATCCAGCGTTTTCGGGCAAATTGGCTCAAATAAGAATCATCATGGTTGACAAATTTTTCGTAAAATCTCAAGGTAGGAACTAATTCCCCGATTTTTTCTAATGCTACGCCTATTTCTTCAACGGAAAGATGCTGTCGCCACTGAGAATGAGACAACACTTTTTCGAGAAAGCCCACATATCGACTGCGGAAATCTCGCGCTTGTTCGGGTGTTAAACTGGAACGGGATAACTGTCGTACCCATGCCAATCTAAACTGCATTGTTTCAGCTTTGGGATATTTATCAATCGCGGTGATTGCATCAACCCAGCGCTTTGTTCTAATTAAATACTCGATCCAATCTTTTTCGCGATGTTGTTTTTCTAAAGCTTGTCCGATGCAATCAATATATTTTAACCATTGTTGAGTTCCGGGTTTTCCCGCCTTCTCCCATTCGTTAACAATGCGTTGATAATCTCCGACTTTTTCTAAATAGGGAAATCCCTCTGGAAATCCCAGTAAATCAGCTTCAGCCAGATTATATTCTCGCTTTTGGGTGGCACCACTCTCTCGCCAACAGCGCACCGCTCGTCTGAGGTTTTGAGCGTGATAAAAACAATCGCCTGCGAGTTCTAAGAGTCCATGATATTTGGCTTCATCTAAGCCTTCTAAAACATCTCCTAATCTTTGCCAATCTTTTTTGTCAAGTTGTTTTTCAGGGATCAGATTGCGAATTTGACGGCTATATTCTTGAATGGCGGCTTTCCAGGGTTTAACGAGGCGATTTTCCGCCAGTAACTTATTGGCTAAATTTTCTTCTAAAAAGCGAGTAAAACTTTTAATATTTGCTAGGGTTTTTGGCGTTTCCGCCATGAATTCAACGATTGAACGTTCAATGGGTTTTTGTTCAGGAAATTGTTGATACCAATCGATTAACGCCTGCCAACAGAGTCCTTCCCAAAAACAACTCCAGGCTTCTTTTTCTTTTCCTCGTTGTAAGAATAACATTCCGGCTGGATGAAATTTTTTCTCGAATTTTAACGCCCAAGCCTGACATAAATCAGCTCGTTCTAAATTGCCTAATTCGCTGTAAAATTGTTGAGCGCGTCGTAAAGAAGTCGCATCATTTTGGCTGCGTCCGTTTTCTTCAAATTCTTTCGCCTGAGACTCCCGGTTATCTCGATCTAATCCCCCTAAATTATCTCCCCAACGTAACCCCCCAATTGAACTTTCCCAGAGGCTTCTATCTTCGACTTGTTGTAACCAAAATTCAAGTTTATTTGTCTGATCATCGCTGGCATATTCCCACAATAAACGATCTCCGAGTTCGGTATCAATAATAATCAAATCCGACATTCCCCGACTCGCCGCCACATAGAGTTTATTAAAAAAGTATTCTAACTCTAACGGATGAGTTTCTTGAGGAGCGAGATAATCCCAAATCGGACGCTGAAACTCTTTGGCAAACTGTTCGCCAAACTTATATAATATGACTAAGGGAAACTCTAAACCTTTGGCTTGAATCGCGCTCAAAACATTTTTGGGAGGATTTTCTTCACTGACTTCTGGAAATAAACCCGCTAAAAATTCATCATTTTTGATATATTGTAGTTCTCCACCCGCTTCACAAGGTACAATAAAAATGGGAGATTTTTCGACATGACGTTTTAAGGCTTCAGCCGAAAATCCCCGTTGACCAAAAATAAACTTTTGCGGTTCATTAGAGTCAGTGTATGTTTGCCAAGCGGCTTGGGGTTTTAGTTCGCGAATTTGGAATAAAATATGTCTCCATAAATGAATTAAATTCGTGACTTTAACAATCGATAAACTCGAGCGATAATTGGACTCTAGTTCATAAAATGTCATGTTCAAATTTAACTGATGACTGGGATCGAGAACCGCAATCACCTGATCAAAAAACGTTGCTTTCACACTTTCCCAGCGAAACCCTGTAGGATTTAACGTTTGAAAGGGATCACCCGCAAACGCAAAGGGTAAACTGTGAACGGGCGGATATAAATCACATTTGGAAAATGCCGATAACTGCATAATTAACCGCAATTCTAACTTCGTAAAATCTTGGGCTTCATCACAAAAAATTGCCGTATATTGAGACGGAAAACATTGTAAATCTAGGACTTTGCGAATTAAATCTTGATCATCCCAATATCCTTCTCTGGTTGTCAGTTGATGATACCAGGGCCAAACTTGTTGATAAATCGCTTGAAAAATATCAGGAGAAATCGTTCTTTCCCGTCGAGGAACTTCTTGATAATCTGCGGGATTCATATATCCCTCTTGTTCACCTGTGAGGGTATATCCTTTGATAAACGTGCGGATAATATGCCAACACAATTCAGGGGAATAACGGCTGTGTCTGCGACTACAATGTTGACGAAAATCATAAAATGAAATGTATTTATCTGGATCGAAGTGAATATTCTCTTCCGGGGGAAGTTGATTCAGGAGAAAATTTTGAAACGACTGAAAACAATCACAGATTGACAGCTTGTCTTCTTGATATCCGTTGCCATCCAGAAGATATTTATGATGATTATTCAGCAGTTTTTCAACCGCTTCTTGGGCTTTGACTAGCAGCTTTTCATTATAGGTTAAAAACAAAGGTTTATAGATTTTTTCGTCTTTTTTAGGCTTATTTTTTAGATAATATTTTTGATAGCGATCGCAATAATCCGCAAACAAATAAACCAACATCGTTGACTTGCCACTGCCCGCCCGTCCATTAATAAAAACAGGGAGAGAATGGGTATTTTGTTCAGCCGTCGAAAGTTCATGTAAAATTTCTTCTTCTTCCACCGACAGCGCTAAATTAATCCCCGATTCTTGTTCAAGTTCGAGCCAAACTTCAGCATCTAAAATCAAATAACCCGGATAAGAACGACGAGTATAGCGAGATAAATCATCAAACGTCACATTTTGAGAAAACAGCGTTTGAGTATTTTCAGGGGAAAAAATATGAGTCACATGACCCACTTCTGCCAGTTCAGTTAACGCCGGATCTCGATCAAACGTTGCCAACAAAAACAAAACATTTCGATGAGGCCAATCAACCGTTTCCACCAAACTATACAAAATATAGCGATGTTCATTGGGTTTCCCACACAAATAAACATTTAACCAGTTTGTCTGATTGCGGCGAATGCCGTTATTAAACTCACTTTCCCCCATTAAATGGGTAATAATTTCGTGATAGGTTTTCCATTGAAGTTGAATATCCCGTTGCTTAAATTGATTCACCCAAACTTCACTTTCACAAATGATCAAATCAGCCGTATTTCTTGCCCAACTCGGACGTTCTAGCCAAAGATGATATAATTGATCCGGTAACGGTTGCCGACGATTAATTGATTGTTGTTCTTCTCGTTGGACGTTCAAACTGGCCGCTAATTGTTGAGGGTCAACAGACGGTTCGAGGTGGAGTTTGCCGTATTCTTCTGGATTTCTCAGAAATGCTTCGTATTCCTTGCCCCCTCGCGTGAAAACGTCCAGTAGACACAGCACTTCCTCAGTCCCCAGTCGCAGAACTTTTCCCAACAGTCTCAAATTTCTGACGGGTCGCTTCAAATAGGGATAATTTCGTTCAAACAAAGCTTCGACGGCAGTCATCCCTTGACTCTTGACCGTGACCAAAAGTTCTGCCACCTGACTTTGAATGCCGTGTTGTCTGGCTTGTTCATCAAACCGAGGAGTGGTGTAAATATACATAAGTGTCCTTCCGCCAACGCCTGTTGATGCCCTATTAAGTCATTGTGCTAGATCAAGTTGACAGATTACAAACTTCTTTGACCGTCGGGACAACGCCAACCCCTCAGTTATCGGTGATCAATGCTAGAATCTCAGAGGCAAACGTAATAAAAATTAACCATTTTAGCCGGGTTTGTTTACCAAAAATAACGATTTCAGCTTGATATCTCAGAATAGGTTGTGAATATTGGAAATAGGGGCGCTCTGATGATCCCCAGCTAGGTCAGTCAGATCCCCTTGTGAGTACCATCAACACCCTTGAAGAAGATGAGGTCTTCAATTATGTCCGTATCTTTTATGAGTCCCACTGATGTCTGCTTTGCAGATTGGTCAAGGACAAGGGATTGGATGCTGAAATATTCTCTCGCATCCGAAGCCGTTAGTCCGCTACAGGTGATTGATGTTACCGGATTAGACACAGAAGGCATTGATTCTTTGAAAAACCATTTAAAAACTCTCGAAGTTCCTGCCGAATTCATGGGCGAATTAGTGTTTGAATTACAAGTTAAAAAAGATAGAATCCGGCGTGTTTTATGGGATGAAAAAGCTTCAACTCTTAACAAAAAAACGATCATAAAAATGATTCAAAATGCCTTAAAAGATTGGATCGTTCCCGATTGCGACAGTGAAATCTTAGTTCTCAGAATCCACATCAATTCCTAAGCCTTCTGAGAAACTTAACAAAACTTCACTTAACCAGGGTCATTTGCTTCCGAAAAATCGAAATTTGAATCTGAAGTCTAAGAAAACGCTGTAAATCATTAAAATTTGGAGGGCTACTCCTGTGACAGCATCCTCACCCCCGATCGGCGGAATTATCGCCCAATCTCCAGATAACGTTTCTTTAATATTTCCCCTCAAACACACCGAAGTTTTTGCCCAAATTTCCGGAAATTTATCTCGGGTTGAAATTAAACAAAGTTTTGAAAACCCTCTAACACAACCGATGGAGGCGGTTTATACCTTTCCGTTACCGGATGAAGCCGCAGTCGATCAAATGGAGATCAAAATTGGCGATCGCACCATCAAAGGCGATATCAAAAAGCGAGAAGAAGCCCAACAAATTTATCAAACCGCAAAACGCCAAGGACGTACCGCAGGCCTACTTGAACAGCAGCGAGATAATATCTTTACCCAATCTTTAGCCAATATCAAACCGGGCGAAGAAATTGAAGTAATTATTCGCTATACCGACAGCCTAAAATTTGAAAAAGGGGATTATGAATTCGTTTTTCCAATGGTTGTCGGTCCCCGTTATATTCCCGGTGAAAAAATTGATCAAAGCGGGGATACAGACCAAGTTCCCGACGCCTCTAAAATCACCCCGCCTATCGTCCCCGAGGGAACACGTTCCGGTCAAGATATCGGCGTAACCGTTGAAATTAATGCGGGTTTACCGATTTCCCAAGTTCGTTCGACTTCCCATCAAATTAACATCACAGAAAGCGGAGAAATTGTTACCGTTAAACTTGACAAAAAAGACACAATCCCCAACAAAGATTTAATTCTCCGCTATCAAGTTTCTGGAAACAATACCCAAGCAACGGTATTAACCCAAAGCGACGAACGAGGCGGACATTTTGCCCTTTATTTCATTCCCGCAATTGAGTACAAAACCGATGAAATTGTCGCCAAAGACGTTCTGTTTTTGATGGATACATCCGGTTCACAACAGGGCGATCCTCTGTTCAAATCTCAGGAGTTAATGCGGCGATTTATTAACGGGTTAAATCCAAATGACACCTTTAACATTATGGATTTTGCCAATACAACCTGCAAACTTTCAGAAACGCCGTTAGCCAACAGTCCCGAAAACCGCAGCCTCGCCATCAACTACGTTAATCAATTACAAGCCTATGGCGGAACGGAACTCTTGAATGGGATTCTAGAAGTCTTAAAATTCCCCGAAGTTACCGACGGACGGTTGCGGAGTATTGTGTTGTTAACCGATGGATATATTGGCGATGAAAATGCCATTTTATCGGAAGTTAAAGACAACTTAAAACCCGGAAATCGCCTATACAGTTTTGGCGTGGGAAGTTCTGTAAATCGGTTTTTAATTAACCGCATAGCCGAAATTGGTCGGGGAATTTCGCGTGTTGTTCGTCAGGATGAACCGACTCAAGAAGTCGCCGAAAAGTTTTTTCGACAAATTAACAACCCCGTTCTAACTGACATCAATATTCACTGGGAAGGTAGCGGAGAAACCCCAGAAATTTACCCCGAAATTACCCCCGATTTATTTGCCGAACAGCCTTTAGTATTGTTCGGGCGAAAAGTTGATTCTGCTGCGGGTAATTTAAAAGTTACGGGAAAAATTGCCAACGGAAACCCCTACGAAGAAACCTTTTCAATTGATTTCTCAAATGCGGGAAATGTAGCCATCGCCCAATTGTGGGGACGACAACGCATTAAACACCTGATGAATCAGATGTTGAGTTACGAGACAAAATCGAATGTAGAAGCCGTTACAGACACCGCTTTGACCTATCAATTGTTGTCTCAATATACTGCATTTGTAGCGGTTAGCGATGACGTTCGAGTTGAGCAAAACCAACAGAATATTTCTGTTGAAGTTCCCCTAGAAATGCCCGAAGGTGTTAGTTATCGGGGTATGCTTGGGGCGGCTAACCTAAAAAGTGCTAGTATTCAGGGTATTGTTTCTCCAGGTTATTCACCGCCTCAAAGATCTTCCCTGGAACTCGGAGCAAAGGCTAGTTTCGCCCAGTCTATGTTTCGACGCAACCACAGAAGAAGTAACGATTCGGATTCCTCCGATTTTATGACTCAAGAAAGAGAAAGAGGAATAGAAGACTCAGTTCGCTATTCTTCCATAAAAGTCATCAAAACGACAGGATTAGATGAGGCGGAAACTCAAACATTAACCCAACACTTACAAACGCTCAAAATTATCGCCGAGTTTACGGGTGAATTGGTGTTTGAACTGCGAGTTAAAGACGGACGTGTTAAGCGGATTGTAATTGATGAAAAAGCTTCTACATTGGACAAAGCAGTAATTAAGCTAATTCGTCAACACCTACAAACCTGGAAAGTTCCGAGTTCAGCCAGCGAACACATCGTTATCAAATTGCAGCTTAATTCCTAAAAATGTAGGTTGGGTTGAGGATACGAAACCCAACTTAAAATAACCCAACCTACTATCTGTTCGGTTTCACTGCGTTCTACCCAACCTACAATTTGTTTATCAGTAGGTTGGGTTGAGGTTACGAAACCCAACTTCAAACAACCCAACCTACAATTTTTTTAGGAGTGCATCCGTCGTTTAATGGCATTGAAATAACAGTCTTTCATTTCAACAACTCCCATTTCAACCAACGTTAACTCATTTCCCGCTAATATTTTTAACGGTGCAGAACTTCCTTCAACTTTCCCCAAATTGTGCCAAAATTCTCCTGTTTCGCCTAACTGTTGTTGCAGATAACTTTCCCAGTTAGTTTGATTTTGAGGACTCACGGAAACCAAAATTCTCGCCCCACCTTCAGCAAATAAAATCCTATCCCAACGTCGTTGTAAAAGCGAATCTATTCCTAAATCAATTGTCGCGCCTTTCTCACTATTAATACAACATTCCGCTAACGCAACCGCTAACCCTCCCTCAGCAGAATCATGGGCAGAATTCACCCAACCTTGACGAATTCCCTCCCGACAAACTGCTTGTACTTTGCGTTCTAAATCATAATCCACTTCGGGGGGTTTTCCCGCAATAATACCATGAATTTGAGCCAAATATTCCGAAGCACCCAAACCCAATCTAGGATCATTTTCGCTTTCTTCTGCTTGAAATTGACCCAATCCTAACAGATAAATAATATCCCCTTCACTTTGCCAAGCCAACCCACAAGTTTGAGAAATATCATTCACTAATCCTACCATTCCAATCACAGGAGTCGGATAAATCGCTTGGGGTTTTCCCTCAGCATCTAACGTTTCATTATATAGCGAAACATTCCCCCCCGTTACAGGCGTTGAAAACTCTTTACAAGCCTCTGCAATACCCCGACAAGCCTCAGCTAATTGCCAATATCCCACAGGATGTTCAGGACTACCAAAGTTCAAATTATCTGTTACTGCAACAGGTTCAGCCCCAACACAACTGAGGTTTCTCGCCGCTTCTGCAACCACCGCTTTCGCCCCTTCATAGGGATTCAAATAAACATAACGAGAATTACAATCAACCGTAGCTGCAACACCTCGTTTATAGTCTATTTTTGTTTGATTTTCAAAATAATTCACTGGACGTAAACGGACAATTGCCGCATCTCCACCGCCTGGTAAAATAACAGTATTATTTTGAACTTGATGGTCATATTGTCCATACACCCAACGTTTAGAAGCAATACTCGGCGTATCTAACAACGTGAATAAAATTTCATTCCAGGTTTTAAAAGTATTATTAATATGAATCCCCGAAACCGTACAAGGGGGTAATAAATCCTCCGTCCATTCCCAAGCTTTCCGCGCATATTCAGGCGCTTGGGCTAACAGTTCCCGGTGATAAATTGGGGTATTATCAGCTAAAGCCGTCGCCGGAATTTCTGCGGCAATTTCCCCTTTAAATAATATTCTCACAATCGGTTCTTCGATAACAGTTCCCGCCACAACCGCTTGCAGTCCCCAACGATGAAAAATATCAATTAATTCCTGTTCCCGTCCTTTTTCCCCGACAAATAACATTCGTTCCTGAGATTCCGATAACAAATATTCATAAGGCACCATTCCCGTTTCCCGAACCGGAATTTTATCTAAATCTAATTCAATTCCCACACCGCCTTTTGCTGCCATTTCCGAAGTCGAACAGGTAATCCCCGCCGCCCCCATATCTTGGGCTGCAACAACCGCCCCCGTTTTAAACGCCTCCAAACAAGCCTCAACCAAGGATTTCTCTAAAAACGGGTCGCCCACCTGTACCGCCGGACGGTCTTCTATCGACTCCTCGCTGAGTTCCGCACTGGCAAAACTGGCGCCGCCCATGCCATCCCGTCCGGTTGTTGAACCAACATATAGCACGGGATTCCCGAAGCCAGAAGCCCCCGATTTGACAATTTCCGACGTTTCCATCAAACCGATAGCCATCGCGTTTACAAGGGGATTTCCGGCGTAGGCGGGGTCAAAATAGACTTCACCGCCAACGGTAGGGACGCCGAAACAGTTGCCATAATGGGCAATTCCTGAAACCACGCCACTAAACTGGGTTCGGGTACGGGCGTCATCGAGGGAACCAAACCGCAACGAGTTTAACACAGCGATGGGACGCGCCCCCATTGTAAAAATATCTCGCAAAATTCCGCCGACTCCGGTTGCAGCGCCTTGGAAGGGTTCAACGGCTGAGGGGTGGTTATGGGACTCAATTTTAAACGCCAATTGTAGGCCGTCTCCGAAGTCTACCACACCCGCATTTTCTCCGGGGCCGACTAAGATGCGATCGCCTGTGGTGGGGAATTGTTTTAACAGGGGACGGGAGTTTTTGTAGCAGCAGTGTTCACTCCACATCACGCCAAACATACCCAGTTCCGCCTTGTTGGGGTGGCGTCCGAGACGTTGAACGATTTCTTCGTATTCGCCGGGTTTAATGCCTTCGTTGGCGATTTCTTCGGGGGTAAAGGGGTAGGGGGCGGAGGTAGACATTTCAGGGCGATCGCATCACAGCAAAATTATTTTACCCGGATTTGGGGATGAGTGTAGAAGATTCAATAAATTAACGATAAGGGTGAAACTCAAACTTCAGACAGTGATAATAAAGTTCCTGTCCCAAAATTTCCCTCAAATGTGACTGTTCCTACTAAACCCTGACGAGATTGAAAGATAGCTTTTCCCGATGAATTGGGTTGATAATTCACAACATTTAACAGGGTTCCCGGTTTTAACTGGGCTTTTTGTTCGGTTGTTAATCCGCCTAACCAAATTTTAGCTTGATTTCCTTGAATTTCCGTAATCACCGCATTAGCTACCGGACTCGTATTTTCGATAAAATAGATAGGTTTATTTTCGTATCCGCTATTAATTTTAACATCAACAAGGGGATTCTGAGTCAACCTGCGCGGAATTTTTTGATTAGTATAGGCAATAATATCTTTCGGCGTTCCCGCATTTTGCCAGAGATATTGAGTTAATAAATAGCTAAAAATTCCCACATGAAAATCAAGAATTTTTACATCCTTAGCCGTTTGACTCGGTTGGGCGGAAGCGAGAACTACACCCTTAGCAACACTGGTTTGATATCCTTGTACAAACTCCTCTGGCGACAGATTTAGACGAGAAAGCCACTGTTCTTGATAGGCTTTTTCTTGGGGTGAAATCTCAATTTTTTCTCCCCCATCTCGCGAACGAACTTGAAAATCTCCTCTCGTTTTTAATCCCGAAAAACAGCTATCCAAAATTGCGGTAAAGTTTTCGGTTTGTATTGCAGACATCAACAAAAATAAAGTGTGTCCCATAATATCATCAACCGCACCGCCAACATTTGGATAACCCGCAGGAAGTACACTATCAACCGGAACAAAAGTTCCATTTAAACCCGTACCATCAACGATTGGACTTCTCAGAGGAATCGGATGAGGATCTAAAACGCGAGAACCGTGTCCAGAATAGTGAAAAACGACTACATCACCTGGTTTTGCTTGTTTAATTAAATGTTCTTCAAAAGCTTCTAAAATTCCTTGACGGGTGGCTTGTTTATCGGTTAAAATTAAAATATCTTGGGGATTAAACCCGAAACGGTGAATGAGTAACATTTGCTGCATAATCACATCATTAACGCAGCCGTTTAACGGATATTTTTTATATTGGTTTATCCCCACTAACAAAGCCAATTTCCGAGGGGTACTTTGGGCTAATACTTTACCGTAACGGTCGAATTGGGGGAGCAAATCCAAAGAATTGAGTCCGAGGGTAGCAAGGGTTGAACCCGCAAATTCAATAAAACGCCGACGAGAAGTAAAAGACATTGTTAAATCTTGTGTTTAAATATCGGGTTAATTCTCTATAAATTAGTTTAGCACAATATCCGCATCAACTCCTCAAATTTAACGGCTTAAAAACAACGATTCACCAACACTAATTTTCTGTGAAGTTGAATCTCTTTCATCCCTCCGCCTGCGACACCTCCCTTAATCCCCCCTTGATCCCTCCTTAAATCCCCCCTTGATCCCCCCTTAAAAAGGCAGGGCTGTTTCAAAGTCGATAAACATTTGCTTAGAACCTCTCCCCCAACCCCTCTCCTACGAGGAGAGGGGAGTATTTTTTTTTATTATTAAATGTCTAAAACTATTAATTACTCCTCCTTCCC
>NZ_JAYGHR010000092.1:0-52251 GCF_034932365.1 Limnoraphis robusta BA-68 BA1
GAAGTTTAAGTTTGGCGATCGCTATGTTTTTCTAGGATTTTAGATTTTCTGAAGAAAAAAGGAGTGAAACAGCCTAATTTCTTAGGTCAAGCGCGATCGCCAAATTTTAGAATGAAACGGCCCTGCCAATACTGGGGGCTTTCAAGAAGGTTCTCCCCAAACTTGGGGGGCAAGGGGGGCTGAACCCTACCAAAATTTAGGGCAACGGGGCATTCTCGAACCCGAAAAGTTTTTTGGACGGGATGAACCTCTCGAAGAACTCCACCAACTCCTACAACAAAATACCCAAGTTGCGATCGCCGCAGCAGTGGTGGGAATGGGAGGAGTCGGCAAAACCGAACTCGCCATCCAATACGCCCGTCAACATCTCAATGATACCTACAAAGGCGGCGTTTGCTTCATTTCTGGGGGGAGTTTTATCTTTGAGGTGATTCAATTTGCCCGTCCCCGGTTTTTCCCCAAGATGGATTTTACAGGCTTTTTGGAAGCGGAACAGTTGGCTTATTGCTGGCAACATTGGGCGGAAGGTGAGGTGTTGTTAATTGTTGATGATGTCATCGGCTACAAGCAACAGGTTAAGCCCTATTTGCCCGGAGATCCTCGGTTCAAAATATTAATCACCACGCGAGAACAGATACCCAACGTTACTCCCCTAAATTTAGAGGTACTTCACCCCGATGATGCTTTAAAGTTACTGGAGTCTATCATCGGAACGGAACGAGTTCAAGCCGAACCGGAAACCGCCCAACAACTCTGTGAATGGTTGGGATATTTGCCCTTGGGGTTAGAATTGGTGGGGAAATATCTGGCAGAGGATGAGGTTCTTTCCCTCGCCGAGATGCAGAAACGCCTGCAACGCAAACGCCTAAAACATCGTTCTCTCGGAGATGCAGAGGCAGCAGTAACGGCAAAATTGGGAGTCGCCGCAGCATTTGAGTTGAGTTGGGAACGGTTGCAGCAACAGCCAGAAACTCAACGGTTGGGTTGTTTGTTGTCTCTGTTTTATCCCGATGAGATGTTGTGGGAGTTGGTTGAAATCGTGTATCAATTTTGGCAGGGGGAGGAAATTGATCTCGAAGATGTTGAAGACGGCAGACGCCAGTTAGTTAAACTCAGTCTCCTCAAACGAACCGAACAAAAAACCTATCGCCTCCATCGACTCCTGCGAGAGTTTTTCCGCGACAAACTGGAGGAACAGGAAGCCGCAACCGCAATGAAACAAGCCTTTGTCACCACAATGGTTAAAATTGCTGATGAAATTCCTCACAATATGACAACGCAACAAGTCAAACAGGTTGAACCTGCCATTAAACATATCGAAGAAGTTGCTAATAGTTTCACTGAGTTGTTATCTAATGAAGATTTAGTTACACCCTTTACTCGTGTAGCTTGGTTTTATCAAAGTCAGACGTTATACTCTCAAGCTGAACCTTGGCTAAAGAAAAGTTTGGAGAGGGCAAAAACCCGTTTCGGAGATGAACATAACGATGTTGCTACCAGCCTGAACAACCTCGCCTCCCTTTACGAGTCACAAGGACGCTACAGTGAAGCTGAACCCCTGTATCAGCAAGCCTTAGAGATGAGACAACGGCTGTTTGAAGGCGACCATCCCTCTGTTGCCTCCAGCCTGAATAACCTCGCCTACCTTTATGAGTCACAAGGACGCAACAGTGAAGCCGAACCCCTTTTACAGCAAGCCTTAGCAATGACACAACGGCTGTTTGAAGGCGACCATCCCTATGTTGCCTCCAGCCTGAACAACCTCGCCTCCCTTTACCAGTCACAAGGACGCAACAGTGAAGCCGAACCCCTTTTACAGCAAGCCTTAGCAATGAGACAACGGCTGTTTGAAGGCGACCATCCCTCTGTTGCCTCCAGCCTGAATAACCTCGCCTACCTTTATGAGTCACAAGGACGCAACAGTGAAGCCGAACCCCTTTTACAGCAAGCCTTAGAAATGTATCAACGGCTGTTTGAAGGCGACCATCCCCATCTAGCCTCCAGCCTGAATAACTTAGGTTTACTTTACGACTCACAAGGACGTTACAGTGAAGCTGAACCCCTGTATCAGCAAGCCTTAGCAATGACACAACGGCTGTTTGAAGGCGACCATCCCGATGTTGCCTCCAGCCTGAATAACCTCGCCTACCTTTACAAGTCACAAGGACGCTACAGTGAAGCCGAACCCCTGTATCAGCAAGCCTTAGAAATGTATCAACGGCTGTTTGAAGGCGACCATCCCAATGTTGCACTCAGCCTGAATAACCTCGCCGGACTTTACCAGTCACAAGGACGCAACAGTGAAGCCGAACCCCTTTTACAGCAAGCCTTAGAAATGTATCAACGGCTGTTTGAAGGCGACCATCCCCATCTAGCCTCCAGCCTGAATAACCTCGCCTACCTTTACCAGTCACAAGGACGCTACAGTGAAGCCGAACCCTTGTATCAGCAAGCCTTAGCAATGACACAACGGCTGTTTGAAGGCGACCATCCCGATGTTGCCACCAGCCTCAACAACCTCGCCTCCCTTTACGACTCTCAAGGACGCAACAACGAAGCTGAACCCCTGTATCTGCAAGCCTTAGAAATGAGACAACGGCTGTTTCAAGGAGATCATCCCGATGTTGCCTCCAGCCTGAACAACCTCGCCTTGCTTTACCACTCCCAGGGACGCAACAGTGAAGCCGAACCTCTGTATCAGCAAGCCTTAGAAATGTTTGAACGAACTCTCGGAGTTGGTCATCGCGATACAATCACAGTTCGAGGAAATTATGCAGACTGCTTGAGAAAATTAACGGCAACTCAAAAAAACAATCAATCTCAATCTGAAAATAGTTCTTCTTTTGAGGATATTCTTCAGCAAATGCAAGCAATTATTGATCGCTCATTATAATATGCAATAGCAACCCTAAACACAGATGAAATTTTAGTTCTGCACTATGAACTGACTATTGCTGAAAATCTTTAAAATGCGATCGCTATGCTTCAAAGTCCCTCGCCCCACCCCCCTTTTTAAGGGCAGGGCCGTTTCGTTCTAAAATTTTGCGATCGCGCTTGACCTTAGAAATTAGGCTGTTTCACTCCTTTTTTTTTCAGAAAATCTAAAATCCTAGAAAAACATAGCGATTGCGCTGTCGCGATCGCGTAGCGATCGCCAAACTCAAACATCACTTTGGACTCCCATCGGTCAATCTGGAGTTTAATAATGAAACTGGCGATCGCACTTGATGTAAGATGATAGCGATCGCCAGCTTTTTCAGAAAATTTCTAGATATGAATAGTCTAATTGAAGCACTCAAAAAAATCAAGGACTTTCGCGCCCTGCCAAGGCAGAAGACATCCTTTATGGTTGGTTTTATTGATAGTAATTTTGGCAGCGATGCAGGGATACTTAGGGTATAGAGCGATGGGAGATTTTGCCAAAGCTAATCAACAGCTAATTCTTAATAAATTTAAAATTTTCTCGAAAAAAGTCCCTTCTTCATCAACAATAAGACGAGTGCTAATTGGAGTAGACTGGTCGAATCTTCAAGATATTTTTAATCAATGGTCGAGTCAACTTAATGAGTTGAGTGATTTGAGAGATTGGGTCTGTATTGATGGAAAAAGTTTGAGCAGCACCGTAGACAATTTTGCTAACTCTCATCAAAATTTTGTTTCATTTGTTTCCTTGTATAGTCAAGAATATCAAGTTGTGTTGGGATTAAATTGCTTCGAGAACAAACACTGTTCAGAAATTAAGCAAGTCCAAGAAATCATCGGAAATTTACCCCTTAAGAATAAAGTATTTACTCTGGATGCTCTGCACTGCCAAAAGCAAACAATTCAACAAATTATTAAATCAGAAAATCACTACTTAATCACGGTCAAAAAGAATCAAAAAAAATTGTATCAAGCTCTAGAGTCTGTCACCCACTCTGAAGAGCCTCTGAGTATCAATATAGAGCAAGATAAAAGTCATGGTCGCCAAATTAAACGTCAAGTCTCGGTTTTCAAGAGTATAGATCCCCTGAAATCTAATTGGTGTGGTATTCAAAGCTTAATTCGAGTTGAAAGATGGGGTAAAAGAGGTAAAAATAATTATCATCAAGTCGCTTACTACATCAGTAGTTTGTCTGAAAAAGCTGAAGTTTTTGCAACGCAAATAAAAGGGCATTGGTTAATAGAAAATCAGCTTCACTGGGTAAAAGATGTAATCTTTAAAGAGGATAGTTCTCAAATCCATCACTTTCAAGCCCGAACGAATTTATCCATCCTCCAAACTATAGCAATGAATCTGTTTCGACTGTTAGGATTTGTCTCTATTACTGAAGGTCAAAGATGGCTTAATAACAGGTGGTCTAGGCTTTGGATTTTGCTAGAATGAAACAGCCCTGCCTTTTTAAGGGGGGATTAAGGGGGGATTGGAGAGGGATTTAGGGAGAGGTTCTTCACAGTTTTTCGCCTTTTAAAAGAGGGATTTAGGGAGAGGTTCTTCAAAGTCCCTCGCTTGATAGGAGAGGGATTTAGGGAGAGGTTCATTTTCACCAACTGCGATTTTATTCACTCCGAAGCGACGCCAAACCCCGTATATTCTCGAACAGAAATTGGCTGAAGTCCCAAAACAATATCTTCCTTTGGAATTCCCAACGAAACCAATTCTTCAGCAAGACTGTAATCCGTTTGATTGCGTTGAATCCAGACTTTATTATTCTGAATATTCAAGTGCATCACACAATTATAAATCCGACGGTAATTATCCCATCCAAAATCCACAATTAAATAATGATCTCGTTCCCGATCAAAAATGGGATGAACCTCAAATTCACCATTAGGAGACTGACCTTGACAATGTTCCAGCAGTAATTTTTGAATACATTGACGGTAGTGTTCTAGTCGATCCATTGAACAATCACCTCATCAGTCGGTTCGTAGACAATTAGTTTTATTTTATACTTTTTGATAGCCGTTTGGGGGAGTTTTCGTTGAAAGAAGACTTCATAAGCGGAAATGGGAACTGCTAAATAAAGTGTACGTTCGGGTTCGCTTTCTTCAAGCACTAAGCGATAATTTAAAAATTGTCCTAACGCAGTATGAAAGTCCGATAAAGCAGAATCTCTTAAAAAGCTTTTAACTTCAACTGCAATTTTTACTTCTGCTTTTTCTGCTACAATAAAATGTTCTGCGGCTAAATCAATTTCAACTAGATCATCTTTCCCAAACTCAATTCTTAATGGATCATGGGTGATCATCCACTGTTCTTTCTGAAGTGCTTTTTTAACAGCATTATGAAATCGATCTCTAGCAGACATTTTTTCAACGACTTTACAAGCTTATATGATTATAATATATTTGTTTTCATCGCTTCGGCGATCGCCAAATTTAAAACAAAGTCCCTCGCCCCACCCCCCTTTTTAAGGGGGGATTAAGGGGGGATTGGAGAGGGATTTAGGGAGAGGTTCTTCAAAGTCCCTCACCCCACCCCCCTTTTTAAGGGGGGATTAAGGGGGGATTGGAGAGGGATTTAGGGAGAGGTTTTAACTGCAAATAATTCCGCCACCTAACACAATTTCTCCATCGTACCAAACCGCACCTTGACCGGGTGTAATTCCGAAAATGGGTTCATCAAAAATCAATTTGACTTCTTCGCCTTCTGCGGAATTTAACGGTACAACCGTAACAGGTTGGGGTTTTGTTCGATAACGAATTTGCACTTCAGCGCGAATGGGAGAAGTGGGCGGCGCCATTGATACCCAATTCACCCGTTTAATGATACACTCCGTTTGAGTCGCATTTTCGCGATCGCCAACAATCACTTGATTTCGTCCGGCATCAATGCCAATAACATATAATGGGTTTGGCGCGGCTATTCCTAAACCTTTGCGTTGTCCGATGGTATAGTGATGAATCCCTTCATGCTGACCTAAAACTTGACCATTTTGATCAACAATATCGCCTTTTTGACCTGTAATATATTTATCCAAAAACGCCCGCATTGAACCATTTGCCTCAACCAAACAGAGGTCTTGACTTTCCGGTTTATCCGCCGTTTTCAAGTTATATTCAGCCGCAATGCGTCGGGTTTCACTTTTGAGAACTTCCCCCAAGGGAAACACAACACCCGCCAACAAATCTTGAGTTAAATCATACAAGAAATAGGACTGATCTTTACTTTTGTCAACCGCTCTTAAGAGTTGATAACGGTCACTTTGTTGATCATACCGAATTCTGGCATAATGACCTGTAGCAATCAAATCAATGCCTAATTCTTCTCGTGAATACCGCAACATCGGGCCGAATTTCACGGCTTTATTACATTGAGAACAGGGTAACGGCGTAATTCCCGCACTATAGCCTTCGACCAAATAATCGATAATATGAGTTTGAAACAAATCTCGACTGTCCACGATATGATGAGGAACGCCTAACTGTTCGCAGATAAACGCGGCATCAACCATCCCTTCTGAACAGCATTGACCTTTTCCTTTCATTAACCATAGCGTTAACCCCACCACTTCATAGCCTTGGTGGTGCAGAATAGCGGCGGCGGTTGAACTGTCAACTCCTCCTGATAAACCGACAACGACTTTTTTCATGGGATTAGGCGATAATAAGCTGCTAGTTTAGATGTACTTCTCTATAAATGATGACATTATTACGCTTAGTGTTGGAGGAACCGAGAATGTCTGTAACTTCTATGATAATACATAAAAACTACAAACGGTGGATTCAGCAGAGATTGCGAACCCCACTAACGGCGATTTTACTGCTATTGGGGACGGGTTTAGCTGAAATTTCTCCAGGGTTCGCACAGCAACAACGCTATGGGGTATATGTTAACAGCGATAGTCCCTTTTTGTTAGAAGTCGTTCAGCAAGTCCAGCCCGGCGCTGTGATTCGCAACTACAGAAATCGCAGAATCATAGATGCGGGTATCTATTTTAGAGAGAGTGAAGCCGAAAGAGTCGTTGAAGATTTGCAATCCTACGGTATAGAAGCCCAAATTACCAACTTTGAAGACGAAAAAGTGTTTACAGGGGCGATTAATGCGGCACCTCCTATTGTTCCTTTACCCACTAACGAAGAAAAACCGATTGAAACAAATATTCCGCCGATTTATGTCTTTCCTGAAGGAAGTTTAGGTTTATATCAAGTGTTTGTAAGTGTTAATGATGCGGCGTTATTTGAGGTGAAGAAAGTAGCACCCAATGCGGAAGTCAAAGAATATGAAGGTAAACTGCTTATTCAAGCGGGGAGTTTTGTCAATTGGAGTAATGCTCGACTCCTGGCGGATGAATTAAACTTGCGAGGAATTCCTTCAGAAATTATTCAAAGTTTGCAAGATTTGCAGCTTTGGGTGGCGATTCAACCGGAAGTTCCGACGACACCTATTACCTCTAAACCTTCGGATACTGACGGTTATGGGTTATCGGAGACGAATCGTTATTTTGTGTTAATTCCCGCTCAAGCTGCTGATTTAAATATCATCGCAAATGATGTGATTACGTTGGGTGCGCCGGAAAACAGTGTGATGATTCAAGACTTAGCGGTTGACCCTTTTATTGCAGTGGGGCCATTTGCAAATCAAACCCTTGCTAAAGAATGGGAAGATTATTTTATTGATGCAGGAATTTCGGGAGCGCAGGTTTATTTTGGTAAGTAGTCAGTAGGTTGGGTAGAACGAAGTGAAACCCAACAATGTAGAAACCCAACAATGTAGAAACCCAACAATAATTATTCAAAGTTGGGTAGTAGGTTGGCTAGAACGAAGTGAAACCCAACAATATAAAAACCCAACAATATAAAAACCCAACAATGTAGAAACCCAACAATAATTATTCAAAGTTGGGTTTTTTACCTCAACCCAACCGACGAGTTGTAAAATGGGGGAAACGAAGTCTTTGAATGTTGGGTTTCGTACCTCAACCCAACCTACTATTTAATTATGTTTAACCGTAAAAATAGAACCGAAATTCAACATTTTGTCGTCACTGCTAAACAAATGCAGGCGATAGAAACTCGTCTGTTTGATGCAGGAATGCCTGTAGCCGCATTAATGGAAAAAGTAGCCGGACGAATTACCCAACGGATTCTCAGCAAAATCGAGTCAATTCCTGTTACTTCGATTGGGGTGATTGTTGGGCCGGGTCATAACGGCGGGGATGCCTTAGTTGTCGCTCGGGAATTGCATTTTTTAGGATATTCTTTGGTTGTTTATTGTCCGTTTTCTAAACAAAAAGAACTCACTCAATCCCATTTGAAGTATATCACAAGTTTGGGAATTTTGATCAATCTAAATATTGAATCTTTGCAAAACTGCGATGTAATTATTGATGGGATGTTTGGCTTTGGTTTAGAACGTCCGATAACTGATGAATTAGCAGAAGCCGTGAATCAGATTAATGCTTGGAAGAAAAGGGTTTTGAGTATTGATTTACCTTCCGGGATTCATACGGATACCGGAGAAGTTTTAGGAACGGCTATTAACGCGACTGACACCTTTTGTTTGGGATTGTGGAAGTTAGCATTTTTACAAGATTCAGCCTTAGATTATTTGGGAAATGTTGAACTGATTGACTTTGATATTCCCTTAGCTGATATTCAGGCTATTTTAGGGAAAAACCCCGAATTTCGACGGATTACTAAAGAAAACGCCATCGCTGATTTACCCTTACCTCGTCCTTTGACTTCTCACAAATACAAGAACGGTAATTTACTGATTGTAGCAGGTTCTCATCGTTATACGGGAGCCGCAATTTTAGCAGGTTTAGGGGCGAGGGCGTCGGGTGTGGGAATGCTATCTATTGCAGTTCCTAACTCGATTAAACCTTTATTGAGTAGCCAACTTCCAGAAGCTTTAATTGTGGGTTGTCCAGAAACAGAAGATGGGGCAATTTTAGACTTTCCCTCTCATTTTAGTTTAGATCAATTTGATGCGATCGCCTGTGGCCCTGGTTTAACACAATCAGCTAGTACAATTGTACAAATGATTCTCGACGGTAATCAACCGTTAATTTTAGATGCAGATGGTTTAAATATTTTAGCCCAACTTGACCCCATTTCTACGCTATCTCAACGACAAGCGGCAACGGTTATTACTCCTCATCCGGGTGAATTTAAGCGATTATTTCCTGATTTAGTCGAGGAGTTAAAGAATCGTATATTAGTCACGCAAAAAGCCGCCCAACAAAGTCAAAGTATTGTCCTCTTAAAAGGGGCGAGAGTTTGTATCGGAACCGAGAACACAGTTTGGATGAATCCCGAAAGTACACCCGCATTAGCTAGAGGAGGAAGTGGTGATGTTTTAACGGGTTTATTAGGTGGATTATTAGCCGCAGTGGTGTTAAATCAAACGCCCATAGATGCTATCGTGAAAACAGCCGTTTGGTGGCACGCCCAAGCCGGAATAAAAGCAGCAAAAGACAAAACAGAGTTGGGTGTGGATGCGTTTACATTAACCCAATACTTGAACTTATTGCAATTAGGTTTAAATAGCAATAATCACAACTAAAATCGTCCTTACTCACTTGAGTTAAATCTAACTGAACAACTGAGTAACTGTCAGATGTCAGGCAAGGTGAAATCGTTGAATTCCCGGGTTAAGTGTTCTGATTCGGTTCACCAACACCTAACCCTTAACCTATTTTGCTACATTCCCATGATGCAGTAACCGGAATCTACATACAAAATTTGTCCGGTAATCCCACTGGCCAGATCACTACACAGGAAAGCGGCAGTATTTCCCACCTCCTGTTGAGTCACGGTGCGACGAAGCGGGGCGATTTCCTCAACATGATGAATCATGTCTAAAATACCCCCCACCGCCGAGGAAGCCAGTGTGCGAATTGGGCCTGCGGAAATGCCGTTCACCCGAATCCCCAAAGGCCCCATTTCCCCTGCTAAATAGCGAACATTCATTTCTAAGGCAGCTTTAGCAATTCCCATAACATTGTAGTTGGGGATCACTCGCACACCCCCGAGATACGTCAGGGTGACAATACTACCGCCTTCACCCATCAGGGGTTTAGCGCCTGCCGCCAGTTGTACCAACGAGTAAGCGCTAATATCGAGCGCCCTTGTAAAGCCTTCACGGGAGACATTACTAAAATCACCGGATAAGTCGTCTTTGTCCGCAAAGGCTAAACAATGAATCAGAATGTCCAGTTTTCCCCACTTGTCCTCAATGGTTTTGAATACAGCCTCTACTTGGCTGTCATCTTGGACATTGCAGGGGAGGAATAGACTGGGGTTGAGGGGTTCAACCAGTTCTCCAACTTTTTTTTCAAACCGACCTTTATCATCGGGAAGGTAGGTTACTCCCAAGTCCGCTCCGGCGGCGTGAAGCTGTTGGGCAATACCCCAAGCGATCGAGCGATTGTTGGCGATCCCCGTTACCAGTGCGTTTTTTCCGTCCAGGTTTAGCATAATCGTTTATTCTAGAAGTTATCGGTCTGTTGCTCTGGGCTGAATTCCAATCCCTTATCATAGGATGAATTTTGACGCTCCTCTGCCTTTAGGCGAGAGGATTCTTGGTTCAACGAGTCCACTTAGATTAGATACCTTGCAGCGTCTAGTCCAGAGGTGGTTCTCTCCCCAACCGTTACTTTCGGTGCGCCCCACCGTAGTTGAAGAGTCCTTCAAAGTTGGCTTGGATTGGGATTACTCCCAAAATACTGCTCGTCAAGCTCAATATAATCTTTTACCTACTTCTAGATTCGGATCTAGAACAATCAAGTAGAACCCCATAGATTCAATTGCCAAGGTTCAGCGTAGTGCCATTAGGCTGGGTTTTTAGAGCGGTTGATTACCCAGCCCGCTATAATCTAATTCTACACATATTTAGAGCTATGGCAAGAACTAAGCGACTACAACTTCTGTTGTCCGAACAAGAATATGAAGCACTCAAGAACTACGCTAAGTCCAAGCAAATACCAATGTCTGAAGTTCTTAGGGACTACATCAAATCCTTGAAAAAGTCCCCCTAGAAGGGCGAGGCTTGTATCCCATTTCTTCGGTCATCGGACACAGCCACCTCTGACATCTCATGTCCTTCCTCAATAGATGGAAAGCCAGGGTCGGTTTAAGGAGGCAAGGTCAGTAGCATTTAGCCGCCATTCAGAAGATTTTTCTCAATCAAGGCGATTATGCCGTAAATATGCTAGCGTATGAGGCGATAGGGAACGCTGCTGTAAACACAGACTCAGTGTTAGTAACTAGCAGAGAAAATCCCACTCAAAATGTAGGTTTTGACTAAAGCTGCTCGTAACCCCAGGTTCTCTGTTAAGCTTATGCTAAGAAAGGGAAACGAGGGTACGGGTTGACTTAGAGATCAACTTAACCCAAACTCAAATTAAGTAGTAGAACACAGTAGGGCATTGGTTAGCGCAAGGGATCGGGACGTGACGTATGATAGACCGTTAGCAGCGATGTTCCGCCAGATCGGAGGCGGGGCATATCCTCCCGTTGTAGAAACCTTTGAACGGGGTAAAACCATCTTTTTCCCAGGAGATCCAGCAGAGCGCGTCTACGTTCTCATCAAGGGAGCGGTGAAACTTTCTAGAGTCTATGAAGCTGGAGAAGAAATTACCGTCGCCTTATTACGAGAAAATAGCGTCTTTGGTGTTCTCTCCTTGATTACGGGTCATAAATCGGATCGGTTTTATCATGCCGTCGCTTTTACCCCCGTAGAATTACTTTCAGTTCCGATCGAACAGGTCGAGAAAGCCCTCAAAAGCAATCCTGAACTGTCAATGGTGATGCTGCGAGGATTGTCATCTCGGATTTTGCAAACTGAGATGATGATTGAAACGCTGGCTCATCGAGATATGGGATCAAGACTTGTGAGCTTTTTATTAATTCTGTGTCGGGATTTTGGCGTTCCGGGTCAAGAGGGGATTAGAATCGATCTCAAGCTCTCTCATCAGGCGATCGCAGAAGCTATCGGTTCAACCCGAGTCACAGTAACTCGTCTACTCGGGGATCTCAGACAAAAGAACATGATCTCAATTCATAAGAAAAAGATAACGGTTCATAATCCTGTGACCCTGAGCCAGCAATTTACCTAGATCCGGGAGCAGTAACTTAGTAGACGATTTATGGTACAAAACGGTACTATCTGTAAGATCAGATAATATATCTATGCAACGAGCCTATCATACCAAACTCAAACTTAACAACCGTCAAAGAACCTTAAGGGCTGCGACCGAGGGATATTCTAGGTGGGTTTGGAACTGGGCGTTATCGATGTGGAATGAAGCTTACAAACAGGGTTTAAAACCTTCTGCGAATAAGCTAAAAAAGTTCTACACCAATCACATTAAGCCAAACTATCCCTGGCAGTCAACGCTAAGTTCTAGAGTTTATCAATTTGCCTTCATGCACTTAGGGGAAGCTTTCAGTCGCTTTTTTCAAGGCGTTGCCAAACATCCTAAGTTCAAGAAAAAAGGCAGAAATGATAGCTTTACTCTCGATAATTGTGGCCAAGTAATGAGGTTTTCAGGGAGGAGATTGAAGCTTCCTTTTATTGGATGGGTATTCACTTATGAACCCCTCCCGGAAATTCAGACTAAACGAGTCACAATTAGTCGAGTCGCTGATTCTTGGTATCTGTCTGTAGCCTACGAATTTGAACCAGAACAGACTGTTAAATCAAGAGTTTATCTGGGTGTTGATGTTGGGGTTAAGGCATTGGCGACCTGTTCAGATGGTACTGTTTTTGCCAATCCAGCAGCCCACAAAAAAGCACAGAAAAATCTGGCTCGACTTCAGCGCGAACTTTCTAGAAAACAGAAGGGTTCAAACAACAGGAATAAAGCCAAGCTAAAATTAGCAAAAGCTTATCAAAGAATTGTCAACATTCGGAAAGATACAATTCACAAACTCACCTCATGGCTATGCAAAAACCACGCAGTCATCGGGTTAGAAGACTTGAATGTTTCTGGGATGTTGAAAAATAACAAGTTAGCGGGTGCTATTGCCGATTCTGCTTTTTATGAAATTCGCCGCCAAGTTGAGTATAAATCCTCGTGGTACGGCTCAGTTGTAGTTTTTGCGCTATAGATTCTATCCGTCAACTAAGACCTGTTCAAGTTGCGGTCACGTTCAAGAAATAGCACTGAAAGAACGAGTTTTCAATTGTTTAAATTGCGGTGAAGTCAAAGATCGTGACTATAATGCGAGTCTGAATTTATTACATTATGCCGAGGGCTTCTCGGCTAATTTGCCTGTCTGACCGGGTGCTGCCGACAGTCCGGGGTGATGCAGGAAGTAAACATTAACACGGTTTGTACCGCGTTATATCAGTTTTATAAAGCAGAACCAAACAACTGGTAACTGATCACCGATCACTGAAATGACCGCCGGATTCATCCTCGTAATCTCAATATTGGTGTTGGGGGGCGTGATCGCTACCGTTAGCGATCGCTTGGGGACAAAAGTGGGTAAAGCTCGGTTGAGTCTTTTCAAGCTGCGCCCTCGAACGACTGCTGTTGTTGTCACGATGGTCACGGGTACTGTATTGTCGGGTTTGACACTCGGCATTTTATTTGCTGCAAGTAAACCTCTGCGTCGGGGAGTCTTTAGAATTGATGAAATTCAAGAACGACTCAACCAATCTCGTAAAGATTTAACACAAACATCAGACGAAAAAGAAAGGGTAGAAACCGAATTAGAAAAGGCGAGAACCTCTCTCAATGCTGCTTTAGCTCAACTCAATCAAATCAATTCTTCTTTAGAACAAGCCAATAGTCAAGCAACCGAAACAGAAACAAAACTCCAACAAACTCAAAGTCAACTTCAACAAACTCAAACAAGACTCGATGAACTTCAGGGTCAATTGAGTCAAATTGACGAAGCAAAAAATCAAACGGAATTAGAACTCAACCGGACTGAAAATCAACTTCAGGAAGTCTTTGATCAAAAGAAATTACTGCAAGTAGAAATTCAAGAACTGCAAGCTGAACGCCAAAAATTAATCGAACAACGAGAGCAAGTCAAAGCACAAATACAAGAGCGCGATCGCGAAATCGCCGATCAAGAGCAAGTCATCGCCGAGCAAGATCAAGTTATTTCTCAACGAGATAAAGTCATCGCTGAACGAGATAAAGTTCTCGCTGAACGAGATAAAGTTATTGTTCAACGGGAAAAACTCCTCAAAGAACTCGAACAACAACAAGTCAAACTAGAGGAGCAACAAGCCTATCTAAAAGAGCAATTTAAACTCGTTGAACGAGATTTTCAGCTTTTAAGAGAAGGTAGTGTTGTTTTGAAACGAGGCGCCGTTTTAGCCAGTGGTTTAATAAGGGTCAAAGATCCCAAGCAATCAACAAATGTAATTCATGGTTTATTGCAAGAAGCTAATCGTAATGCGATGAATTCAGTCCAACTGGGAAACTCTAATGTTGAGAAGGAACAAGTGATTCAAATTACAAAAACTGAAGTAGAAGAACTGATTACGGAGATTGATGATGGTCGTGATTATGTGGTACAAATTATTTCAGCAGCCAATTATTTGGCGGGAGAAAGTCGGGTGGCTGTTTTTACAAAAGCAGAACCTAATAGACTGCTTTTTACATCAGGAGAAGTGATCGCAGGAACTTCAATCAAACCTTCAACTCTCAGCGATGATCAACTTCAGCAACAACTTGAACAACTGCTAGATGCGTCTCGGTTTCGCGCTCGTTTTGTAGGTGTTTTAGATGTCGATGGGTTAATTCTAATTGGAGATAGTCGTGTTGAAACTTTAGTTAACTTTTTTGAAAAATTACAACAACATGATCAACCCGTAGAATTACAAGCTGTCGCCGCCGAAGATACTTACACAATTGGGCCTTTAAAAATTGACTTACTGGCACGTCAAAATGGAGAGATCATCTTTAGTACCCGTCCTCAAGATCAAGAAATGATCACTGAAGAAGAACCCGAAATTTTACAACCCTGGGAAGCCGAGGATGCAAAACCTAAAGAAACTCAGACTGAGGGTGGTTCTTTTAGGATAGATCGAACTCGTTCCTTATTCAATGAAAGACAATAGGTTTTGAAGCATTTAATAGGCGGAGGAAGCTAACAATGCCGGAAATAATTCTAGGTTTTGATCCGGGTAAAGATAAATGTGGAATTGCGGTGATGGGAACAGATAACCTGTTAAAATATCATCAAGTTGTCGCATCATCCGAAGCGATCGCCACCTTAAAATCTTTGTGTCAACAATTTCCCATTGATTTGTGTGTGATGGGAAATCAAACCACATCTAAAACTTGGAAACAAAAACTCCTTGAAGCCTTACCAGAAAGCGTAAAAATCATTCAAATAGACGAACGTTATAGCACCTTAGAAGCACGCGATCGCTATTGGCAAATGTATCCGCCTCAAGGATTAACTCGTTTAATTCCTCAAGGAATGCTCACTCCTCCCCGCCCGATTGATGATATTGTGGCGATTATTCTGATTGAACGTTATTTATCTTAATGCAACGAGAAGGCTCGCAGCATAGGGCCGTTGGAATAGGGAAATTGGGACGGGAGTAACCAACACTCCTTGGCCAAAACCCAAAACCCCGCCTGACTCTCAAGCTACTTGTCAAAAACCCCAAGGCGGAAGCCTCCTTGAAATAATTAGTTTTACTTATTGATTAGTTCAGTAAACCTTATAAATTTTATGGATGTATCCTTGACAAGTTACTTAACTATGTAGTTATATATTGATATGAGAAAGCGGTAAAACATAGCCGACAAACCTTGAAAATCACTAGCAATAATATTTGAGATATGACAACAACCTTACAGCAGCGCGAAAGCGCCAACCTCTGGGATCAGTTTTGCAACTGGGTAACATCCACCAGCAACCGCTTTTATGTCGGGTGGTTCGGTGTATTGATGATCCCCACCCTGTTGACTGCAACCATCTGCTACATCATCGCCTTCGTAGCAGCACCTCCGGTTGACATTGACGGTATCCGTGAACCCGTAGCTGGTTCTTTAATGTACGGAAACAACATCATCACTGCTGCTGTTGTTCCTTCCTCCAACGCCATTGGTCTGCACTTCTACCCCATCTGGGAAGCCGCATCCTTAGATGAATGGTTGTACAACGGTGGCCCTTACCAGTTGATTATTTTCCACTTCTTAATCGGTATATTCTGCTACATGGGTCGGGAGTGGGAATTATCCTACCGCTTGGGAATGCGTCCTTGGATCTGCGTTGCCTATAGCGCTCCTGTGGCTGCTGCTACTGCGGTACTACTGGTTTATTCCATCGGTCAAGGTTCTTTCTCTGACGGTTTGCCCCTTGGAATTTCCGGTACTTTCAACTTTATGTTTGTCCTGCAAGCCGAACATAACGTCTTAATGCACCCGCTACATATGCTTGGTGTAGCCGGTGTTTTTGGTGGAGCGTTGTTCTCCGCTATGCACGGGTCATTAGTGACTTCTTCTTTAATTCGTGAAACGACCGAAAGCGAATCTCAAAACTGCGGTTACAAATTTGGTCAAGAAGAAGAAACCTACAACATTGTTGCAGCCCACGGTTACTTTGGACGTTTAATCTTCCAATATGCCAGCTTCAACAATAGCCGTAGCTTACATTTCCTTTTAGGAGCTTGGCCTGTAGTCGGCATCTGGTGCGCGTCTCTGGCGGTTGCCTGCTTCGCCTTCAATCTGAATGGTTTCAACTTTAACGAATCCGTACTTGATGCTAGCGGACGAGTAATTAATACCTGGGCTGACGTAATCAACCATGCCAACTTAGGGATTGAAGCCATGCACGAACGCAACGTCCACAACTTCCCCTTAGACTTAGCTTCTGTTGAATCTGCACCCGTTATCAAAGGCTAATTGCTAGCTTGAATAACTCAAAGCGCTCTCCAAAAGGAGGGCGTTTTTTGCGTTTTTGGATGGTTTTGTTCTAAGTTATATAGCAGAGAAAGAGTTGATTAGGACACTGTTTTTCTGTCAAATCCTTTTATGATAAAGGTTTCAATTCTGTCTCCTGTCTCCTGTCTCCTGATTTCTGCTATAGCAGTCGCCAGAACACTTGTGTAGAGTGCATCAAACCCGTTAATTGTGCGAAACAGAAAAAACTTTGATGAACGGAGAAAGTTTCATCGTTTCATATAAAGCACCTCAGTGAATTCAATTTCATCTAAGCCGGAGACTGAAGTCCCTGTCTAAAAATAAAAGTCGGTTTTAACCGACTCAATTCTTGATTATTGTATGAGTCCTCTTGAGAGGACTACTGAAGCCTACAGTTTGATATGGGAGAGTTCCTTTTCTCCTCTCTTCAGGTGCGAGATTTTAGCTTCAATCGATTCAACTTGTTTTGTAATTTCAACTGCTTTTTCAATGACTTCGGCTTCTAAAGTCGTTTCTTGAACAACTAATTCTTCCGAGTAAGCGATTACTTTCGTCTTCAGTTCTTTGAATGCTTCTTTATCCTCTAGAATTGATTTCTCCTTCTTCAGTTTATATTCGTAGTATTCACAAGTTGCGTATCCCACTAACAAGAATAATGCCAGGTTAATTCCAGCTTCAATTTGACCGTTTTTAATTTTAACAACGCCTTGTTTCGTCAGAGACTCTAAATGCAACTTGGCAATAATTTCAGTTTCAAAGACAATCGCTAAAATTGTCAGTTTATCCCCATCCTTAATTACATCATCGCCATAGATGTAAGCAATTTGCTCAATCATTTCTATGAAAAACGCCGATATTTTTAGCAAATTGACCTTAACTTTTTCTCCGTCGATAGGAACTACATTCACCAATCCTGCTAAGGTTGCAAATAGAGATTTTTCAGTAATGAAACGGTTGGCGAGTAGACGCTTGGTTTCTGCGGGATAGTTTTCTTTTAGTTTGAAAAAGATTTGTTTTGTTTTTGTTTGCTCAAAAACTTTTTTGTCTTTGAGAATTGCGAGTAGACGCTCACGCCAGTAACGAGTCCAAACTTCCTGAACAACTTGTTGTACCGATTTAGAAACATCTACAGAAATTTTTACTGTGTTCAAGCATTCTTTAGTGAATTTGTCGGTGTTTTGAATTTTCGGGATTCCTCCAGCTTTGACAATAACACGTTTTTCCTTTCCTATAACTAGGATAAAATCATTAATCTCAGTGTATTCTTTTTTCGCGATCGCTGCGTCAATATTTTCAACGTATTGGACTAAAGCAGAAATTTGTTCTTGAGCGTCTTTAGCTTCTGCTGTAGCTTCTTGAACCTCTGATACGATTACTTTTGCTTCTTTAGCTTTTGCTGTAGCTTCTTGAACCTCTGATACGATTACTTCTGCTTCTTTTGTTGCAGTTTCTCCAGGTTTTTCTTGCAATTTTGTTTTGGAATTATTTTTAATTTTTGATGGAGTTGTTTCTTTTTGATATTCTTTTATAAGCTCGTAGTCTGTTTCAATTTCTTCCTCTAGCCAATCAGTAATGGATTCTGTAATCATCTGAGTTTCTAAGTACAACTGACTTTCAGATCGAACTTCATCTAGATTTTCTAGTTTATGTTCATAACTTCCTCGTTTATTTTCATAGTATAGACAGGCTACATCGCCAATTAGACGAATCATTAAAACTTTAGCCGTTGCACTTAAAGCTGTACTGGCTACAAAACCCAATTTTAACCATCCAAGACCAGCATTAATAGCTTTTTCTCCTAGTAAAGCAACGCTGAAAGCCATTAAAATTTCATTTTCCTGTTGTACGAGATCTTCTGTGAATCCATATAAAGATGAGATTTGATATACCATCTCTGCTGAAATTTTAGCAATTTCAGGCAACTGAATTGCCATCAAATTATCAAGCATACTTTCAACTTTAGGAACAGCTTTTATGAGAGTTAAACCCGAGACTTGTAAACATTTTTGAAAAATTAGGGTTTGAGCAATTTCTCGTGTTGTTTTATTAGGACATCGATTTTTAAGTCGTTGAACAGAAGCTTCAGCCGCTAACAAGTTTAAATTGAAAAGAGACTCATTAATCCAATTAAGTAATTGATTCCAAGCATCTACATCGGCTTCTTGCTCTAAAGTTACTACTTGAGGATCTAGAGGAAGTTCTGAAAGAGGAATTGCAACCTTTATATGAGATGGCGGTTGATCTTTTTGAGGTGTTTTAAAGTCTGGAACCTGCTGGGGTAAATCATTTACTGGCATCCATTCTCCCCAATATTCTCCTTCAACTTGAAAACAAATTTGTTGCTTGGGTTTTCCCCACTCATAGGAAGTCGCAACCGCCAACAGTATCTCGTCGGGTTTCAGTTGACGTTTGATCTCCTCCCACTCAGTCGGTGCCAATAACTCTTGGGTATCCATAATTGATTCTCCAGGATTAGAAGGGATAATTGATTGTTTTCAACTTGCTACTTCTCATCCTAGTCGGAATCGCCGAGAAAAAAAATGGGGTTTTCACGGATCTTCAAATGTTAAATTATCAAATCTTTCTCAGTAAAATTACGGAAATAAAAGTTGCTTGAATAATCATCTTTAACAATCGATCATTTCTGTGAAATTTAGTCGGTAAGGTGCATTTTTGATAAAAACCCGATTTCGTAGGAGTTACCGGGTTTTTGGACTGGGTGTCAAATCCGTTAATTTTGTTAGAGAGAAAAAAGCTTTGAAAAATTGATGCACCCGACTGGGGAGAGAATGTCAGAGAGCAAATATTGACGTCCCAGAAGCTGCTACAATATTAGACTGGCATTATTAACAGAAAAGTTACCCACCTCTAAGCCTGAGAAGTGGGTCGAATGTTAATGGTTTAAATGTCTGTGAATAGCTCTGTTTAGCGTCTACCTAGTTCTACCTAGTTCTACCTATTATGACTGATTCGATTCGCTTCCTCATGTGTTCTCCAGACCACTACGACGTGGACTATGTGATCAATCCCTGGATGGAGGGCAATATTCATAAATCTTCCCGCGATCGCTCCGTTGAACAGTGGCAAAAGCTTTATCACACCCTCAAAGATCATGCTATTGTCGAGTTGGTCAAACCCCAAAAAGGCTGGCCCGACATGGTATTTACCGCCAATGCGGGTTTAGTCCTCGATAAAACCGTTGTCCTCAGTCGCTTCTATCACAAAGAACGTCAAGGCGAAGAACCCTACTTCAAAGAATGGTTTGAGTCCCAAGGCTTTACCGTTCACGAACTCCCCAAAGACTTACCCTTTGAAGGGGCCGGAGATGCGTTATTTGATCGCTCAGGACGCTATTTGTGGGCGGGATATGGGTTCCGTTCCGAACTCGACTCCCATCCTCTAATTGCAGAATGGTTGAATATCGAAGTGTTATCCCTGCGCTTAATGGATGAACGCTTCTATCACCTCGATACCTGCTTCTGTCCGTTAAGTGGAGGCTATCTCCTCTATTATCCCCCTGCTTTTGACTCCTATTCTAACCGCTTGATTGAAATGCGGATTCCTCCCGAAAAACGCATCGCTATCGAAGAACCCGACGCCGTGAACTTTGCTTGTAACGCCGTTAACATTAACCAAACGGTAGTCATGAACAAAGTCAGTGATAATCTCAAAGCCCGTTTAAGTGAAGCAGGCTTTAACGTTATTGAAACCCCTTTAACAGAATTCCTCAAAGCAGGCGGCGCCGCCAAATGTCTCACCCTGCGCGTCACCGAACCGATTATCCCCGATCGCCATGCAACTGTGTTGATCGAAACCCGAACTGTTCGCATGGAAGGACATTTACTCGATGCAGGCTTAATTAACCAAGCCCTAGATTTAATTGTCGAAGGCGGGGGAAGTTTCAAAGTTCAACAATTTAACTTAGGTGAAGAACGTCAAAGCACATCTAATGCTTTAATTAAAATTTCCGCTCCCTCCCATCAAGTGATGGAAGATATTATTAGTCAACTCATTGATATCGGGGCGGTTTCTTTAGACGAAGATATTCAAGATGCCAAGTTAGAACCTGTTACTCAACATGGCGTCAGTCCCGATGATTTCTATGTCACCACCATTTATCCCACAGAAATACGGGTGAATGGAGAATGGGTACAAGTCCAAAAACAACGCATGGACGGAGCGATCGCTGTAAAGGAAACGCCAGAAGGCATTATAGCCCAATGTAAGCTGTTGCGCGATCTCGAAGTCGGTGAAAAAGTCGTGGTTGATGTCGCCGGAATTCGTACCATTCGCAAAACAGAATCCCGTGAACAACGCAATGCACCCCAAGAATTTGGCTTCATGTCGGCAGGTGTTTCTAGTGAACGTCGGGTAGAATTAATCGTTGAACAAGTCGCCTGGGAACTCCGGCAAATTCGCGATCGCGGCGGGAAAGTTGTTGTCACCGCAGGACCTGTTGTCATCCACACAGGCGGGGCTGAACATCTGTCTCATTTAATTCGCGAAGGCTATGTCCAAGCGTTGTTAGGCGGAAATGCGATCGCCGTTCACGATATCGAACAAGCGATGATGGGAACCTCTTTAGGGGTAGACATGAAGCAGGGAACCGCCGTTAAAGGGGGACACCGCCACCATTTAAAGGTGATTAATACCATTCGACGCTGTGGAAGTATCGCTAATGCCGTAGAAAAGGGTTTATTTAAGAGTGGCGTCATGTATGAATGCGTCAAGAATAATGTACCCTTTTCTCTAGCCGGTTCCATTCGAGATGACGGCCCGCTTCCCGATACCCAGATGGATCTAATTAAAGCTCAACAACACTATACCGAGTTGTTGCAAGGCGCAGAGATGATCTTGATGCTTTCGACAATGTTACATTCCATCGGCGTTGGAAATATGACCGCCGCAGGGGTGAAAATGGTTTGTGTCGATATTAACCCCGCAGTGGTAACAAAACTCAGCGATCGCGGTTCTGTTGAGTCTGTCGGTGTGGTGACAGATGTCGGACTGTTTTTGAGTTTACTCGTTAAACAGTTGGATAAATTAACCAGTCGTTATCATCTGGAAGTTTAATTTTTGGGAGATTTGGAGACGTTCTGGTGGGGCGTCTCTACTCCTGAGAAATCGGTTGAGGACTGTTGATATTACCGAAATCATGTTGAACCGTCGCCAATTTTTAACCGGGTTCGGACAAACTTTATTATCGACTCAATTTTCTCCAATCACGGCGAATGCAAATGGGGCGCTTCTCAAACCACCACGACTCAAACCCGGTGATACTGTTGGCTTAGTCACTCCCGCCAGTCCCGTTAAAAAGTCCTATTTAAAATTAATTCAATCTCAACTCGCCCGACAACAATTAAATCTAAAAGTCGCACCCCATGCTTTTGATGAATATGGTTATTTAGCAGGAGTTGATCAAAATCGGGCGGCAGATATTCATCGTTTTTTTGCCGATACATCGGTTCAAGCGTTAGTAGCCACAGGGGGCGGTTGGGGAAGTAGTCGGATTTTACCCTTATTAGATTATGATTTGATTCGCCGTAATCCTAAAATTGTATTAGGTTATAGCGATATCACCGCTTTATTATTAGGAATTTATAGTCGCAGTGGAGTTGTTACGTTTCACGGGTTGTTAGGAACTTCGATTTGGAACCCTTTTTCAGTCGGTTATTTAAAACGACTACTGTTTGAGGGGGAAGCTATTACGTTTCAAAATTCGGCTGAGGTGCGCGTCGAAACGATTACTTCCGGACAAGCCAGAGGGCGGCTACTCGGAGGAAATTTATCCGTCATTAGCACTTTAGTCGGGTCTTTGTATTTACCTGACTGGAATCAAGCCATTTTATTTGTAGAAGATACCGGAGAAGATGTTTATCGGGTTGATCGGATGTTAACTCATTTGAAGTTAGCGGGAATACTACAACAACTGTCGGGTTTTATTTTTGGTCAATGTACTCGCTGTTTAGATGAGGAAGATGATTCTCCAACCTTGAGTCTGTGGCAAGTGTTAAGCGATCATATTCGCCCTTTGGGAATTCCCGCTTGGTATGGTTCGATGATTGGTCATATTCCCAATCAGTTTACCGTTCCCCAGGGTGTTGAGGTCGAAATTGATGCCAGTTTGGGTAGAATAAAGATGTTAGAAACTGCCGTGATATAGGCTGATTTTATTTGTGATAATGATCACCAATAGCCGTGATATAAAACAAAGATTTTTTCAACTATTTCTGTTAGTCTTCTATAAGGTTTGATTAAACAACCGTGAATTTACATCAGTTTAGAGCTGAAAAAGATCACACAATAACACTTTTAAAAGTGTAATGGCTGTTACCCATTTGTTGATGATCTTAGCGGTGCTAGGGGGAACAAACAACCTAATATTTATTATTAGGTTAGAGATGAATAGCTCAAAAAACTGTGTAAAAATAACAAAAAAAGCGAGGGCATTTAACGGTTCTCGCTTTTTTATTAATATTTTTAACCCAGGCAATAGGCAAGATAGGGGACAGGAAACCTTGATAATTGATAATTCATAATTCATAATTCATATAGCAGGTCGCGCTGGCTTGTTTACAAGGGTCAAGCCTTGAATTTACCACCAAGACACAAAGACACAAAGAAGTTGTAAACATTAACCTGCTCATTGCTATAACTGTTCACTATTAAAACCTAGCGTCATGTTAGAAAGTATCCTGTGGATCTTGCTGATGGGCTTTTTTGTTGGGCAAATTGCTCGACGTCTCAACGTTCCCGCCCTCGTGGGGATGGTGTTGGTTGGGATGCTTTTAGGTCCCCAAATTGGCAATGTTATTAGCCCCGGTGTTTTAGAGGCTGCGGACGCTTTGCGTACCATCGCCGTCATAGTAATCTTAATGAAAGCAGGGCTAGGACTTGATCGCGAAAAACTCGCCCAACAGGGAACTGTTGCCCTCAGATTAGGCTTTTTACCTGCGGCTTGTGAAGCGATCGCTGTTGCTTTTGCTGCCATGTGGCTCTTTCAATTTGATTTTCCCACAGGATTACTTTTAGGCTGTATTATTGGTGCAGAATCTCCGGCTGTCATTGTACCCGGAATGTTGCGACTCAAAAGTTTGGGATGGGGAGTCAAAAAAGGCATTCCTGATGCTATTTTAACCGGAAGTGCGCTGTCGGATGTATTACTTTTATTAGTCTTTAGTTTACTGTTAGCCTTTCTCTCTCAAGGTGCAACCACAGGAATAACGTTTCCCGGTGGCATAACGTTAAGTTCTATTCAGTTACTTCCCGTACAAATTATTCTACAAATTGTATTAGGGGTAATATTAGGAGGGTTAACCGCTCAACTCTTAGTCTCACTGTTAGCCAAACAAAATTGGACTCAAAATGCCCTTCAAGATTCTCTCGTTGCTGCCAGTTTGGCCCTATTATTAGTTGTATTAGCAGAAGAATTTCCTATTTTTTCGGGCTATTTAGCTGTCATGTCAACGGGATTTTTCCTCATCGAATTTGATGCCCCTTTAGCCCGACGTTTACGAGGCGGTTTTGATAGTTTATGGGGAATTGCTGAAATTATTTTATTTGTATTACTCGGAGCGAGTATTCAACTCAATGTTTTAAAGGATACTTTTTTAGTGGGTTTATTAGTATTAACAATTGGCACCTTAGTCGGGCGATCGCTTGGTTGGTATGTTTCCACATTGGGCAGTAATTGGACACAGAAGGAGCGATTATTTCTATTACCCGGAAATTCGGCTAAAGCAACCGTTCAAGCCGCTATTGGCGCAATACCCCTCGCTCAAGGCATTGATGGCGGTGACACCATTTTAGCGATCGCTGCCTTATCGATTTTGGTAACAGCACCTTTGGGCGCTTGGGCGATTCCCACTTTTGCCCCTAAACTATTAGAAAAAGGGGAAGTAGACCCGACAAAAGTTGCTTTATCTCGTCGTATTATTTTATTAGCTGCTGTTGATACTTCCCCTCTTTCAAAACAGGTATTAACCCAAGCCGCAGACTTAGCCCGTCGCAGTGATGGGGAAGTGATTGTACTGCACGTTATTCGAGTTGAAGATACTCAAAAAATTAACGAATTACAACAACAAGCTAAACAGATTTTAGCCGATATTCGTTATCGGTTTATCACCGCATCGGGAACAGTACCCGAAGAAATTGTTCGCACGGCATTAGATTATAATGTAGCAGAGATTATTATCGGAAAACGCGGACATCGTTCATTCCCAGACGTGTTAATTGGGTCTGTTTCTCAAGCAGTTTTAGAAACGAGTTTATTACCTGTTATGGTGGTTGAAGATCATCAATCTCAAACCTCTGTTAAAAAGGCTAATTAAATCATCATCAAAACATTGACTGCTTCTCAAAAACAACATCCGTAAAATTACTGATATGGAGAACATAATTAATACCTAAAGAGTTTTAAAAGTTCAGTGTTTATATCATTGTAGGTTTTGCTGTTTTGGTTTAAGTTTAATATAGAAGGTTCAGAGTGCTAATGAAGATATTGAGTTATAATTAACAGTTCTTACAGTAGTGTAAGTTTGAACAAGATGATTTGAATAAATATGAGTAACGATAAAGCAAGACAAATTCAGTCCCTTATTGATCGGCTCTACAATCTAAGCGATTCTCAAATTAGCTGGGTTGAAGCTATTATCAATCAGTTTTCGGTTCAATATCAATATCAGATTGTTGATTCTGATATCTTTGACGAATGTATACTAAATAGCTTTGGTGATGCTCTATTAATTCACCACTGTATGTCGAAAGAAGCATTTTCTAAAGATAAGTTTGAATATGTACTAGAAAGAGTTTCTAATTTCTGTGGTCAAAATGCTCAAATTGCGAACAAAGGCAATTCAGGGCATGATATCACTATCAACCAAGAGAAATTTTCACTGAAGACTCAGGCTGACCGCAAAATTAAGGATAATGAAATTCATATTTCTAAATTTATGGAGTTGGGTCAAGGACAATGGGGAGATGATCCTAAAGATTTAGTTCTGTTGAGAGAACAATTCTTCCGTCACATGAACTCTTATCAACGAATATTGTCGCTTAGGACTCTTTCTAAGTCGCCTTCTGATTGGCGTTATGAACTTGTGGAAATTCCTAAAAATCTCCTTTTGCAAGCCAAGCATGGACAGTTAGAAATGATGCTTAATAGTAAACAATTTCCAAAGCCAGGTTATTGTTACATCCGAGACGAATTTGGGGAAGATAAATTCCGACTATATTTTGACGGTGGTACCGAGAGAAAACTGCAAATACAACGTTTGCAAAAAAAATATTGCCGTGTTCATGCCCTATGGCAAATTCCGCCTGTAGATTTATATGCTCAACTCTAACTGGAAACTTGACAGACGTTTATTTGCAATGTCTATATATTCTGACTTCAATTCAATTCCAACGCATTTTCTGTTAGTTTTCAAGCACACTTCACCCGTAGTACCTGAACCAAAAAATGGATCGAGTACAAGTGAGCCTTCTTTACTACCTGCAAGAATACAAGGTCGAATTAAAGCAGGTGGAAATACAGCAAAGTGAGCATCTTTGAACGGTTCTGTATTGATATCCCATACTGTTCTTTTATTTCTAGTCTTACCATTGGTTTGTGAAGGTTCTTTGATCGACTCGCTATCGTAATAATAACGTTCTGATTTTGAGAATAGAAAAAGATATTCATGGGAACGTGTTGGTCTATCTTTGACAGATTCGGGCTGGCAGTTTGGTTTATGCCAGATGATATCTGTTCGCAAATACCAACCATCTGACTGTAAGGCAAAAGCAACACGCCAAGGAACGCCAATTAAATCTTTAGGCTTTAGACCATCTGGCGTTGGTGGTCTATAGTTCATTCCTCGGGCGGGATTCTTTTTATCATCATCTCGCCAAGTTCTATTTCCACTGGTGTAAGAGTCTCCAATATTTAGCCATAAAGTCCCATCATCTGCAAGTACACGACGAACTTCGCGAAAAACTGATACAAGATTATCTAAATAATCATTTATATAATCTTCTGCTCCAATTTGTCCTTTTGTATCATAGTCCCGTAACCCCCAGTAAGGCGGACTTGTAACGCAACATTGGAAAATTCCTTCTGACATACGGACTAGTTCTTCTTTCGAGTCCCCGTGAATAATTGTGCATGGATCAGAAAACACTGTTTTTTCAGAAGCATAGAATAATTACATTATTACTATACACTAGGTTGGATGTTTATGTTGCTTGAAAGCATCGATAAGTTCAACTAAAAGATTGACAAAATATTTCTTCTATTCAGTCTGATTAATTGCATCGGTAAAATTACGGCTATTGGAAACCGAGTTAATACTCAGAAAACAAAGCGGCAAATTATCGAAACAACTGTTCAAACATTTACAGAGTTGCTTCGTGTTTTTTATAGATATTGGACAAATACAAAGTAAAAAAGAGGATAAGTAATGAGCAGTTTTAAAGAGTTTATGGACGAGGCTGATAAATTACCTAATAACGCTTTAACAACTTCTAATCTGTCGCTCTCAGCTATTCAAGGTTCTCTCAAGTTAGCAGTTGGCGTTCATCTAACACCGTTTTTCTTTTCACATTAAACTCATTAAAAAACCTGATTTCTCTTAGGAAGAAACCAGGCAATTTTGTGATATAATATCAACAGAAAACTTAAGGCGCTAACGCATGACCTCTTAACAGACTTCCAAGGGTTTTAGCCGTAATCTTCATCTGAACTAAGGGGTTAGCCGGAACAACCGTTTTGTACAGATAACTGTCAAACGTCATCTTCTGAACATCCAGGTCAGAACACATTTCAACAAACGCTTCCCGCGTGGCATCAGTCCGGTAGAATACTCGTTGCAGAATATCTAACACCAAGTAAGTCATACCATACTGTTTATCCCAACGTTTGAGATAAATTTTCAGATCATCTTCGGTGGGAATTTTAGCACCATTATTTGACATTTCCACAATGGTTTCCGCACACATCCGACCCGACTTAGCAGCGAAATAAATGCCTTCTCCAGAAGATTTTGTAACCGTTCCGGCGGCATCTCCTACCAACGCTACCCGACCCACAACCCGACGAGGACGGGGATGTTCGGGGATGGGATGGGCTTCGACTTTAATAATTTTACCACCCTCAATGCGATGAGCCGCACGGGCGCGAATTCCGGCTTGTAATTTCTTGATCATCGCTTGGTTAACCTTCATGGTTCCGGTACCAACAGCGACGTGATCATATTTGGGAAATACCCAAGCGTAGAAGTCAGGAGAAACGTCATTTCCGACGTACATTTCTGCCCGATCTTCATAGTAAGCCATCTTATCTTCGGGGATGCGAATTCGTTCTTGAAACGCGATCGCATAATTATAATCTCCCGCATCAATGGCTTTAGCAACGCGAGAATTTGCCCCATCTGCACCAATGACTAAATCTACTTTTAAAGTCTTCGCTGTACCGACTGTATTTCCTTCCGAATGATCAGAATAATGCAGGGTATAAGCTTCGTTGGTTTTTGTGGGAATTTCCAGTTTATGAACCGTACCATTAATTAGGATAGCCCCTAATTGTGCCGCCCGATCTCGCATGAAACCATCGAGAACTTCCCGGCGACACATTCCAATATATTCGTTTTCGTTTATCAGGTTAATATCAACTTCGCGGTTAGACGGAGAAATCATTTTCATTTTTCTCACCCGCCGATCAATAATTTCCGGGGGTAAGTCAAACTCACTCACCATACACAGGGGAATGGCTCCGCCGCAGGGTTTGGCGTTATCGAGTTTGCGTTCAAATAAGTAGGTTTCTATTCCAGCTTTAACTAATGTTTCAGCGGCTGAAGACCCAGCAGGGCCAGAACCGACAACAGCAACCCGTAGCGTCACAGGTTTTCTCCTATATCTCTCGTTGTTATCAGGTCAGATGGTATCACGGATACCGCAAGCACGAACGCTTATTTTTCAGAGTTGTGATACATTGCAATAGTGCTTAACACTCGGTAATATTTTTCGTCACATTTGGCAAATATCGGAAATTCCGCGATCGCTTTGGGTAGCAGGAATTAACAAGCATTTGACAAGTTTTAACAGACATGGTAAGTTATACAATAGGAAAAGGTGTGCGCCGATTAGGTATCAATTTAAGTATTGATTTAGCGATCGCTTCGATTTCCGGCTACCAAAAGTATTTATCACCTTACATAGGCTTTGCTTGCGCTCATGCAAAATTGGTAACTGGTAACTGGTTACTGGTCACTGTCTTCACTGGTCACTCTCTTACAAACTTTGCTACCGACTATTCCGCCGGGTCGCAAGTTTGCGCTGGTCACTGATAACTGTTCACTGTAAATGCGATCGCTTTCGTAGGGGCGGGTTCCGGCCAAATTTATCTATTCCCAGAACCAATTTACATCAACCCGCCCCCCCTCTACGTCTATTGGAAATCCTTTGACAAAATTTATCATCTATGCTATATTTATATCATGGGAAAATGTGCGCGCCTATAAACTAAAGTTTGGGTTAGGGTGTTCACCACGAAGACACGAAGACACAACAATTAATCTTGAAAAAACTGAGCAGCAGCTTTCCCTGAAGCTAATGCGGTTTCTATCTGGCTTTCCCCACACCAATCTCCTGCACAAACTAAGGGTAAAGGGGTAATTGTGGTTAAGCAAGGAACAGTTAAGGGTTTCCGACAGAAGGCATATTTCCAGCGATGAACCTGCATCCATTCGGGTTTCCCTAACGATAAATAATCAGTTGCAGCATTTAACAACATTTCCCCGACGGGTTGTAAGTCAGTTGTATCTAGATAATCTTCTGCAAACTTAGCCGAACTTTGAACAACCAAAACCGTTTGTTTGGGGTTATCTCGTTTACTGCTATCCAAACTCACCCAAGCAATAGTTTCATTTTCGGGAAACGTTATCGCTTTCCAGGGAGGAGTATGGGTGAACTCATATCCCGCCATGACGGTAATACAAGCATTATATTCCACAGAACGAACCTGTTCAACAAAATTCGCAGGAAGTTCAGCCGTTAGCGGTTCTAACAATAATAATGCTTGCGGGGCTGGGATGGCTAAAATAACGGCTTTGGCTTCGACTTCTTCGGGGTTTTCAGTCGCAGTGGGGTGAGTCACTTCTAAAGAAAGATACCAAGTTTTATTCAAAGTAGGGGTTAATCTTTCCACACGACGGTTAAACCAAATATCCAAACCAACAGCCAGTTCTTTCCCGACAGAGTTCATCCCGTTGGGGGCTATATATAAAGGTTGAGTTTGTTGGGGTTGCAGTTGGTTATCTTTGAATACATCAATTTTATCCATCCACAGTTGTAAAACATTTGTGGCGGTTAACTGTTGAATTAAATTTTGAGTTTGTTTCCCGGTGGCTTCTAAATACCGCACACCATGATCAACCGGAATATCTGAAACTCGACGAGTTGCACAACGCCCACCCACTCCGCGAGATTTTTCTAAGAGGATGACAGAATAACCCGCTTGTTTTAAGTCTTGGGCGGCTATTAATCCTGCAAACCCAGCACCAATGATTGCAATATCAAATACAGTTGTCATTTTGAGTTTCACCCTGAATCATTAGAATATCTTCAACCTCAACTTTAGACATAAGCAATCAAATTCCCACAAATAATCACAGCAACCCAGAGTAGAAGTGAAACCATTGCAATCAATTGTACCCTCCCAGGCGGCTTAATATTGCGGTTCCATTGTAGGACAGAAGGATAACACTTCCCATGAAAAATCATCGCATTGATCCCAGTTCCTAAAATCAAGATCAATTTTAACCGAAAAATTGGATTCAAAGCGATCGCAGGCGCATCCGTTGCAAACAGCAAAAAACCAGACAGAACCACAACCCCAAAACCCGCATAAGACACAGGTAAAAGATGCTGTGCGAGATCTGTTACCAATAAATGACGAGAAACTCCCAACAATCTCAAATCAAACAGCGCCACAGACCCCACTAACAAGGTTATCCCTAAAATATGCACCACTTCTATCATCGGATAAGTCCAAACCCATTGGTTAACAATCTCAACCAAAGCACTATTTTTCAACTGGACTAACCACCCGGCCTCTATTGTTAATTCCATCAACGCAATTCTACCGTTTTTTCACCGATAATAATTCGTTCTGCTCTCAGTTCACGACTCTCAGAACCATGAGGATACCCAACTAATTGCACCGTTTCCCCCACTTTCAGATCGCTTTGGGGTAATCCCCGATTCTGCATTCGAGACGGTGGAGCGAGTACAGCCCGCCAAACTTGATTATTAGCCGTTTCCACTTCAATAACAACATGGGGATTTTCATAACCCATACTCCGAATTGTTCCAGTTACATTTAAGGTTTCCTGTTGATTATATTCGCTCCAACCATGATGAGCATATCCTTTAGGAGAAGCAACAACAGTGATCATTGTCGTCAATGTTGCCCCCATCAAGAATGTCATTATGACTGGTCTGAGTTTGCGATATTGCATTGAATTAATCTCCTCTCAAAAACGATAATTTTGAACTGAGTTTATTGCCATTCTCCTTTTTCTTCGAGGATAACGGTTTCTCCTTGTAAAATTCTCAGGTGTCCTTCTGTTGAAATGATATACTTGTACTCTCCATTTTCAAAAATATATCCCAAAAACCGAGAAGGTGTCACCCCATCTGCCCCTATTGTATGATGACTTCTCCCCATCAGGTTAATTGAACTCCCCGTCTTTCTATCGGTGCCAATATATCTAATATGATCACAAACCACAACCCCTTGCGGGCATAATTGTTCTATCTCTATTCTAAAATTGGGAGTGATTAACACTTGTCCTTGTGCGAGAACAGGCAATCCCCAACTCCAAGCGAAAACAGTTAGTAAAATTTTCGATATCTGGAAACGGGAGAAACCCTCATTAAAAGTTAGCCATGAAATCATTATCTTTTTTTCCGATAACTCAGCATTCTTAGATTGAGTCAACTTGGGAGATGTTATCGTTTCTGACAAGAGTTTAACGAAATTAGCGATCGCTACTCCCAACCTATTCTCTAATTTAAACTCAGTTTTCTCCCGAGTTTCCCTCATTCCCAATTTGGTGGATACCTTATATATAACGTCTCTCCATGATGTTATCGTTTCTGACCATAACTTAACGAAATTAGCGATCGCCACTGCCAACCCATTCTCTAATTTCAACTCAGTTTTCTTCTCTACTCCGATAGTATCTATAAACCCATCCGGGTAAATTCCCTGAGATTTTGGGAAAACCGAGAAACCGTCATTAAAAGTTAGCCATGAAATCATTATCTTTTTTTCCGATAACTCAGCATTCTTAGATTGAGTCAAGTTGGGAGATGTTATCGTTTCTGACCATAACTTAACTAAATTAGCGATCGCTACTCCCAACCTATTCTCTAATTTAAACTTAGTTTTCTCCCGAGTTTCCCTCATTCCAAATTTGGGGGATACCTTATATATGGTACTATTGAAACTGTAACCCTATTTCAAAACAGCCATGAAATAGTTTCACCTAGAATAGATTAGAGGAAAACACAGAGATTAGTTTAGGACAACAATGATGAGCAAAATTAAGAATATTGTGTTGGTTCATGGTTTTTGGGCTGATGGGTCTAGTTATCGTAATATAATTCCGATATTGTTAGCAGAAGGTTATGAAGTTATCGCAGTTCAAAACCCGCTCACTTCGCTAGCTGATGACGTTGCTGCAACCAAACGTGCTTTGGATCGTATCGAAGGTCAATGTGTTCTGGTGGGTCATTCTTGGGGCGGTATGGTGATTACCGAAGTTGGCAATGATGAACGAGTTTCTGGCTTGGTTTATATTGCCGCACTTGCTCCCGATGCTAACGAATCAATGATAGATTTGATGAGTAAATACGGATCTCCATCACCCCATTTTCAAGAACAAGAGGGTTTTATTTGGATTTCAAAAGAAGGTGTAAAAGAGATTATTGCAAGCGCTCTTTCACCAGAAGAAATAGCATTGATCTATGCGACTCAAACTCCACCTTCTACCTCACTCCCAAACGAAAAAATAGAGAAGCCTGCATGGAAATATAAGCCAAGCTGGTATATGATTGCCAACAATGATCGGGCTGTTCCACCCAATTTACAGCATGATTTATCTAAACGAATGGGTGCAACGACAGTTGTTTTAGAATCAAGTCACTTTCCAATTATTTCTCATGCAAAAGAAGTTGTGGATGTGATCAAAGAAGCCGCAGCTAATCGCTAATTCTCATGCACTGTCGAATTCAATAACAAAGCATTGCTAGATGATATTATCGTTACTCCCAGAATATATTAATGGTGAATTTACGCTAAAAAAATCCGGTTGTAAGGATTGCGGTTGCTGCATTTTTCCCCTTCTAGCATCTATAAACCCATCCGGGTAAATTCCCTGAGATTTTAGAAAAACCGAGAAACCGTCATTAAAAGTTAGCCGTGAAATCATTATCTTTGTTAGGACTCAGAAGAATTGAACAGTTGCAGGCTGACAATTTTCCAGGGGGGAATTTTAGGAAAGTTGGGAGAATCTATCACTTCTTCCAACAGGTTCACCGAATTGGCGATCGCTAATCCCAAAGCATTCTCTAATTTTAACTCCGTTTCCTCACCCCAACTCTCATAACATCTTAAAATCCACTGCTGGGAATTCTGTTCGGCTTGTTTGAATGCCATCAAGATTAAAGCGTCAGTTCCTAAGTTCAGAAAACTTTGACTTCCCAGCCCTTGTTCTGAAAATTGACAATCTTCTAAACTCAAAACTTGCACTTGTAACGGTTGATTTAACTGATAACCATACTGGGTAACTTTCGCCGTTTTCCAATTTCCAGAATGAGGATAAATCCTATAAGTAAACTGATGAGTTCCTAAATCCGCTTCCGGGTCAGGCCAGGTTGAACCGCGTAATAAGGTTAAGCGAATTTGATCGGGTTGAAAATCATAGCCATACTTACAGTCATTCAACAGACTCACCCCATAATTCTCATCCCCTAAATCAACCCAATTCATCGCCGGAATTTCCCATTTTGCTTTCTCTGTTTCTGTTTGGGGTTTTGTCGGACGTTGCATCACTCCACAGGGGATTTCACAATTAGCCCTATCAACCGTTATTGTTAACGGAAATGCCGCTTTTACTAACACATGACGCTCTTGCCAATTGACTTTTGTCTCAATTTTTAAGATGGGGGAATCGGCTTCTAAAACATAATCTTGGATAAATTCGGAGTTTCGCCAAACTCGAATCACTTGTAATCGCTGTTGAATCTCTCCTTGTTCTTTCCAAGTTATTGATTTTAATTGGGGAGGTTCTAAGCGATATTGCTTGTAGTTTGGATCGATATTCCACCCGTCCCAATACTGACCAGAATCCCCAAAAAACTGTAAGTCGTTCCCGCCCATTTCTGCCAAGACTTTTCTCCGGTTTTTCTTATCCCAAATTTGGCTAATTTTTCCCGTATTATCAGGGATTTCAACTTTTAGCCATTCGTTTTCTAACACCCAACTTTGGGGATAATTAATATTAAGATTGACAAAATTCTGTATCAATGGGATACTTGTACTAAAATCTGCGGAAGCGTCTGCCTGTAGGGGGGTTTTGGGGGCTTCGACTAACGATTTTTCATGGGTTTCAGCCATTTCTCGGCTCAACCAAAACACCCGAAAACCCACCGATGGCACATCAGTTGCCAAAAACCGCAATTTTCCCTCCCCAACTTGACACCGCAAAGCCTTTCCAGCAGTATCATACAGCTTCCAAACGCCGGGATAAGATAAGGGAAGTTCTACCGTTTGGGAACAAGACTGATTGAGACTATTCCAAACGAGAACAGGATAACAACCGGGTTGGGGAGGAGGAGGGAGGGGAGTCGAAGTTGCGATCGCCATGATTGCCCGTTCTCGAAGCTGTTCTGCGGTGTTGTAAGCCTCCTGCCAAGCTTGATTAGCATCTTGGTAAACTTCAGGAATGCTAGAACCGGGAAGGATATCGTGAAATTGGTTAAATAAAACCTGCTTCCAAGCCGCTTCTAACTCGGTTTTAGGATAAACGGCAGTTGTCTGTAACGTTGCCACAGCAGACCACAACTCCGCTTGATAGAGCAAATTCTCACAGCGACGGTTCCAGCGCTTTTGGTCAGCATGAGTCGTGTAACAACCGCGATGAAACTCCAAATACAACTCATCCCGCCAAACGGGAAGTTCTCCAGACTGTTGAGAAATATCGCTTAAATAATCAATAGCCTGAGAAAAGGATAATTTCGGGAAAAAGGGAGAACCTTCCCAGCGCCCGGCGACTTCCAACATATCTCGTGTCGGTCCTCCGCCATGATCGCCCACTCCCGGCAACCACAAAGCTGTTTTTAACCCCGTTTGAGTTTGCCATTCTGCGGCATAAGTCGCCATTTTAATCGGGTCAATGCCTTCTCCAATTAAAGCCGACATATAGCTAACAATTTCCGTACCATCGGGAGATTGCCAGTTAAATAAACCGTAGGGAAATTGAGTCGTATCATTCCATCGCAATTTTTGCGTCACGAAATATTCAACTCCCCCTTGTTTCAACAATTGGGGAAGTTGCCAACAAAAGCCAAAACTATCGGGTAGCCAAGCAATGGGGGAAACTTGACCAAATTTTTCTTGGGTGTAAAGTTGACCATAGAGGAGTTGACGGGCGATAGATTCTCCACTAATGATATTCAGTTCTGGTTCTACCCATAACCCGGCTGCAATTTCCCAATGTTTGTTTTTAACTTGCTGTTGAATTTGGGAAAATATATCAGGATGATGAGTTTCTATCCAAGCATATAAGGCGGGGGAAGAATGGGTAAAGATTAAGTTGGGGAAATCTTGTTGTAGGGATAATACAGATTTAAAGGTATTTTCGGCAGCTTTCCAGGTATCAGCGACAGGCCACAACCAAGCGAGGTCTAGATGGGCGTGTCCGAGTAGGGCGATTTTTGAGTTAAAGTTGGGGAGGTTAGTGGAAATATAATGAATTAGGGTTTGTCGAACAGCAATCAGAGAGTTGTTGAATTTTTCGGGATGTTCTGGTAAAGCAAACCAGTCTATTTGGTTGAGAGTTGTGGCGAAAATGTTTAGATGTTCTTGTCGTTGTTCAATTAAGGTGGGGTTTTGGGTAATTTGAATCAGAAATACTTCCAACTCATCCGCGAGAAAACCGGGGTCAACTCGATTTTCTGTTGAGGTTTCATAAACACAAACCGACTGAACTAAGGCTCCGTGATCATGTTTCGGACTAACTAACTGTAAACGAAGGGTAAATACATCTCCGGGTTTTACGGAGTTCGATAATAAAACCCTTGTCGAACAATCAAATAAGTCTCCGGTTTGGATGAGTTGATCGTTAACATAAATAGAGGCAACTTCCGCCCACCATTTTAAAACGAGTCGTAAACTAAACTCGGTTAACGGAAAATTGTTTAAAGTGGTGGGAACAATAATAGTTTGTTGTAACTCGATAACTTGTTGAGGCGGCCAAGCAATATGTTGACGTTCGTTTAACTCAACGGGGGAAATACTCCCATCGGGCTGACAAAAATTCCAACTTGTTTGAACATCCAGCCGCGTTAACTGACGCAGACGCTCAATTGTTGTGGAAATTTGAGATAAAGATGCTCCCAATGCGGTCATGGTTCGTTAAAATAAGAGCAGTATTTCCGTTAGACTCACTGACCCCAGTCTCGAATTTACCCAAATATAAAAATTCAACCCAATTTTAGAGATGTCCTCTCCTGCTTCTGGCCCCTTTAAAAGCCGTCTGTTGAACTTAATTGTCGAGAATTATCAGCAGTTTCTCGATAGCTGTGGTTTGACTTGGCGACAAGTTCAGTTTTCGACCAGTACAACTGTACAGACAGTGATGTACTCAGTTTACTCCCTGTTGGAGAGCCTGGTCAAAGGAAAGAAACGCCTTGGGTCTACTCAACAACCCCAATCACCGCAACTCAAGGAGGCGCAAGCCAGTCAAAAGCAGCTCGATGGAGTTGATCAGCCGATTATTGATATTGTGACCATTGCGATCGCACAAGTCAAGGGTTCACCTCGGTTAAAGGTTGATCCAAATTCAGTGCAAGCGATCGCCTGCCAAGTCAAAACGAAAAAATTAGTCTTAGTTGGGGCGGAGCAGCAAATTTTAGATGTGCTGTCCTGGAGAGAAAGGGTAAAACTTAGCCAATTGATTTCTCGGGAAGTTGCTGATCTTTCGAGTCTGAGAAAACGGGAAAAATCTCCTCAATCTTCACAACTGCAAACCCTGTTGTCGGGTGCAATGACAACGGCTCAGAAATATACAACCGCAATCACCCGCCAAACCGAAGAATTAGGAATTACCCTTGCTCAAGCCTGGAAAACCAGCGCCAGCGACTTAACGGTTTATACTGCGGAAAATCACTCTCTGCAAACCTCAGTTACCGCGAATTTCCATCAAGTGCAAGCGGTAATTTGGGCGGCGATTGACTATTTCTTTTTTAAAGATCATAATCAACAATTAAATTTACCCTCGCCACCGGAAAATTTGCTTGCAGGAAAACCCCAACCTCAAAAATTTATTCCCCCAACGGGAAAAATTCAACCCTTAACAACGTCTCAAACGGTTGTCAAAATTTTGAAGACAAAATCTCAAAATTTTTCAGAAAAAGGGTTGACAACCTCCCCGGCTTATGGTTTAATAATGAGTGATGCCTGCAAATATTTAGACACATCCTCAAAAAGCGATCGGCAAGAAGAATCTAACTGCGTGCAAACAGAAGCAAGAGCAGTGGGGTATGTGAAGCACCCGTTAGAGAGAGTGTTAGAATGGGTAGATCGAGTAATTTTCTGGGTAGAAGAAGCCGTAATTAAAGCCTGGGAATGGGTGAAGCAAAAATGGACAGCCCGTTAAATCGGGGAAAAAATGAGTCAAATTTTAAGATAGTATAAGAAAACTGTAGATTGTTGCATCGCAACCCATTTTGAAAATCGCCCTTTAGGAGAAATTGTCATGGAGACTCTAAAAGTCATTGTTTATATAGTGGTGTCCTTTTTTGTGTTGCTGTTTATCTTTGGATTTTTGTCGAACGACCCCGCCCGCAACCCCAAACGGAAAGACTTGGAGTAAGAGAAGGAAATCCGGGTTGTAGACACGGTTAAGTGGTGTTGAATTTCAAAAGCTTTCGGAATTGCTCGACAGAGTAACCCCTCAACTGTGTTAAGATAACGAGCTTGAATGTCATTAGTCATCAGTCAATAGGCTTCATGGCTAATGGCATTCTTCTAGTGCAGTCCTTCACGCGGTTAAGCCCATAAATCCGGGCTGCTGCTGTGATTTTTGTTACTAAACTATGCCCTACCCGGTACCGCCGCCTGAACCACCTCCGCTTGTTCAAACCCTACCCGATTCAACCCTCAATCCTCTTCAGCCGCAGACTGTTTCAACTCCAATGCAGTTGTCTTCAGATGTTGTATCGCCTAAACAAATCCACAAAAATGAAACCGTAGCCTATCAACTCCCCAAACTTAAAGCACTAGAGCAAGAGTTGGCTTCTTTTTCTCCCTCCACCTCAGTATCGGCTGACTCCCTGGGGCCTGCTTTGTCTTTAGGTTTAACGAACTCTCAATTGACTCAACCTCAGATATTTTCCCCGTTGACAACTCAACCCTCTGGGGAAGCCGACTATCAGGTGGCCAAATCATTCAGCTTTTCAGCGAATGAAAACCGGACAGCAGATTCATTACTCTCACAAACCCCTTCTCAACCCAGCCCTGAAACCATTCCAATTCCTGTCATTTTACCGACAGATCTGGTGGAAGTGACAGCAGACCGCCAGGAATTTGACCAACAACGGCAAATTATTACAACCGAAGGGAATGTGATGATCCGCTTTCAAAATACTTTAATTGATGCGGATAAAGCCCAAGTTAATCTCAATACTCGTCAGGTGGTCGCAAGCGGGAATGTCGCCCTAACGCGAGAAAACCAAGTGATTCGCGGCCAACGCATGGACTACAACTTGGTGAAAAGTACAGGAGTGATTAGCAATGCGAGTGGCGTGATCTCTCTTTCCGATCTCGGTCCGGGTTTAGCGGCTCAACCCTTACAAGAACAAGGGGTTGGACAAGCGGTGAGATCCCCGATTAGCGATCGCATCACTTCGGCCCAACCCGTGGAAAATGTGGCTCCCACAGAGGGGGCTGATGTTGAGGTGAGTGGTTTGTCCTTTCCCGACTTGCAAGGGGATGTCAACCGCCTGCGCTTTGAAGCGGAACGGATTGATATTCTCCCGAATGGGGAATGGGAAGCCCAAGATGTGCGAATTACAAACGATCCCTTTTCTCCGCCGGAACTGGAATTAAGGGCAGATACCGCTCGACTGCAACGCATCTCCCCCTTACAAGATGAAATCTTAACGACAGGTTCCCGCTTAGTTTTTGATCAAAAATTTAGTTTACCTTTGTTTCGCGATCGCACGGTGATTGATCGCCGCCAACGAGAACCCGCTCCCTTTTCCATTGGTTATGACCTCGATGATTTGGGGGGTTACTATGTAGAGTGGAATGTGAGTCCGGTGAGATTTGGTCCGATTGGCTTGGATATTTCTCCCCAATTTTTACTTCAAAGAGCGTTTGAGGAAGATCTTAATCCCTCCGATGGCGGCTTTTACGGCTTGCAAGCGGAATTGTCGGGGCCACTTTCTCCTTACACCTTTTTTGATAGCCGCTTATCGATTACCAATTTTGAGGATTTTCCCGATCTCGAAGAAGATGAGTATCGTGCCAGTCTTCGGGTACGACAGTTAATTGGCGGTTATACTCTGACGGGGGAGTATAGCTATCGCGATCGGATTTTCAATGGGACATTAGGCTTCCGAACGATTCAACGCAGTGCGGGGGCGGTTTTAACCTCTCCAGAAATTTTACTGGGAGATTCTGGGGCGGTGTTTAGATTTCAAGGCGGCTTACAACAAATTGAAGCGAGAACGGATCGCTTGGATATTCTCAGTGAACCGGGTCGGGACAATGATCGGATTACTCGTACTCGCTTTCAAGGACTAGCAACTTTAATTTATCCTCCAATTATTTGGCAGGGAAAAGCTTTACCTGCGACTCCCACGGAAGGATTAAAATACACGGCTAGACCTGTGGTTCCATTTATTCGTTTGATTATGGTGGCTCAAGGTGTGACGAGTATTTACACTGAAGATGATTCCCAGTCCTATTTAAGTGGTACGGTTGGTTTGCAAGGGCAATTTGGTCATTTTTCCCGAGACTTTTTGGACTATACGGGATTTAATATCCTTTATACTCAAGTGGCTCTTGATGGGGAATCACCGTTTTTGTTTGATCGTCGGGTGGATGAAAGTATTCTGACGTTTGGACTGGTTCAGCAAATTTATGGCGGTTTGCGGGCGGGTTTTGAGTATTCGATTAACCTGGAAAATGGTTTGGCGGTTGATAATGAGTTTTCTTTAGAATATAGTCGTCGGACTTATGGGGTTATTTTGCGGGTTAGTCCTGTGCGACGGGTGGGCAGTTTAAACCTGCGGATCAGTGACTTTAATTGGACGGGTGGCTCGGAACCGTTCTCGGGGATTAAAGATTAACTCATTTTCTATCTTGCTTGTGCTAGTATTGCTTTGATTTGTTAAAAATTTGAGTGATTAACCGTTGATTTTTAATGAATTTTTATTGTGTTTGATGTTTCACTCGATCAGGCGGCGATCGCGGCGGCTTTGCTGAATCACTATAGTTTTGACTTGGGGGACTATTCCAGCGAACAAATGATTGATCGATGGGCGGAGAACTATGAGTATTATTGGATTTATCTGGCGGTTATTGAGGCTCTCTATCAGGGTCGCTACAAATCGATTTCGGTTACACAAATTTTATCGATTTGGCAACGTCGAGGCAAGCCCATTTATCATTTTAATCTAGAGTTTGAACAGTTAATTAGTCGAAATTTACCTCAATCTACTCTGCTGTTGTCTTCTGCTTCTACTCTAGAAGATACTGAAGAATTGTCTGTGGAAGTCAACCCCTCAACAACCCTTTCTTCTTCGGATATAGTTGCGATTACACCCTTGACTCGTCTCAATTTTTATTCGACTAAACCCCCGAAAACATCGGTTCCTATTCATACGGATTTTATGGTAAAATTAATGCAAATTGTCGAAAATAGTCAAAAAATACTTCCTCCTGCAAGTTCTCCTCCATCGAGTTAAATTTTACGAGAATCAAGTTGATTTTGAACGACGCCGCAATACGTTTAATAAGGTGTTCATTTCTTCGGGAATAGGGGCTGTTGCTTCGATCCAGTCTTCTGTAACCGGATGTTGTAATTTCAGCTTCCACGCATGAAGGGCTTGACCGGATAAATTCACCCCAATTGAGCGTCTATTACTGTATTCTGGATCGCCGACAATGGGGTGTCCGATAAAGTTTGAATGAACGCGAATTTGATGGGTTCTTCCGGTTTCTAGGGTAAATAAAACTAAGGTATAGTTTCCTAAACGTTCTTGAATTTTCCAATGGGTGATGGCATTTCTTCCCCCTTTTTCAACGGGAACAACTGCCATTTTTTTGCGATCAACAGAATGTCGCCCGATGGGTTGTTCTATGGTTCCAAATTCTGTTTTGGGTGAACCATAAACGACACCTAAATATTGACGTTGGGCGGTTTTTGCTTTAATTTGTTGTTGGAGATGTTGCAGCGCAAAATCGGTTTTTGCCACAACTATTGCACCTGTGGTATCTTTATCTAAACGATGGACAATCCCCGGACGTTCAACCCCTCCAATTCCAGCGAGGGTCTGACAATGGGCGAGTAAGGCATTAACGAGAGTATCATTACTGTGTCCGGCGGAAGGATGAACGACTAAACCTGCGGGTTTATTAATTATAATCAGGTGTTCATCTTCGTATAAAATATCAAGAGGAATGTCAACGGCTTCCAATTCTAACGGGACGTTGGGAGGAATTTTGACTTCTATAGAATCTCCGGTTTTTAGGGTTAACTTTTTGGACGTACAAACCTGTTGGTTAACGGTCACATGACCTTGGGAAATTAAGTCTTGAATGCGCGATCGCGAGAGGGTTTCTAGATGTTCTGATAACCAACGATCTAAGCGTTGATTTTGTGGCTCTAAACGGCTTTGTTCAGATACACTTAGAGTTATTATGCTTTCACTGTTCATTTTGGTGACTTGATTGAGAATTAGGAGACATCTCTACATTTTTTTCAAGGGTAATATTCCAGGTTTCCAATGTCGTTCCCACTACTTGATTTAATTCGGTAATAGAATTGAGATAATCTATTTTAGCATTAAGTTCATTATTTCTCGCCCGTCCCAAATCTTCTTGAAACCGAACTAAATCAACAATTGAGTTATTTCCTACTCCGAGTCTAACTTTTTCTTCTTCATTGCGAAACTGTTCTTCAGCCAGTTGAGCTGCTCTTTGAGCGAGTTGAACTTTTCTTAAGTTATCATTGACATCTCTAATTTTATTTTGAACTTCAATTTCAATTTGCTGAAATTCCTCATTCAGATTATTTTCAGCCTGTAATACATTAACTCGACTTCGCTGAAAATCTCGTTCGATATTGCGATCGCCCAACGTTTTTCTCAGTTCAATTCCCGCTCGAGCTTCGGTTCTATCTTCAAGAATATCTGGTGCTAAATTCCGACTAATATCTGTGCTGAAATCAATATTCCAACGTCGGTTATTTTCCGCGATTTGCAGTTCAAAATTGGAACGTTCTAAATCAAGCTTTGATTTTAAATAATCCGGTCTATTTTCTAAAGCAAGTTGTTGAATAACATCAAAATCAAGAAATTGAGATTCAATCGATGTTACTTCTTCAACTGCAACAATATTTAAGTTCTGATCGACATCAATAACTTCAAGTAATGCTAGTCGTTGTTGTTGAAGATTATTTTCGGCATCTAATACACTAATTTCTTGATTCGCAACCCGAGTTTGTACGGGAACTAAATCGACTCTGGCTTGACGACCCGCATCGATTAAAATTTGAGTATTTTCGACTTGTTGTTGAGCAATTTCTAAAGAGTTTTGTTCGATTTTTAGTTGTTCTTGAGCTTGAATGAGACGTCGATAGGCTAAAATTGCTTCTGTAATTTGAGTAATTAATGTTGATTTTAAGTCCAGTAAATGAATAGTCTCATCAATGCGAGCAATTTTAATCGAAGCTTGATTGAGATCAATTCCTCCTCCTCTTAATAAAGGTTGTCTAAAAGAAAGTTCTAAATTTTGTCTAAAAATATTATTATTTTGATCACTTAAACCATCTCCACTGCGGTTTTCTCGTTGACCTTCCCAACCCAAATTTAATTCGCCTCCTGTGGGAATGGTCATTTCTAACTGTGCGGATAACACTAAACCACTGGTTGTATTGGTTGTTCCGCCTTGCTCTATATTTTGCCAATCTAAAGCAATTCTTGGCGTAAAATCGGGTCTAAATTTATCTTCTGCAACGGCTAAATCTTGTTGTTGAACAATGCGTTCTAGATATTGATTTTTAATGATACGATTATTTTCTAAGGCTAAAAAGATTACATCTGGCAATTCAAGTTCAACTGAAGCAGGTAGAGATGGGGATAAACTGGGTTGAGGTTCTAGGTTTATTTCGGGTTGGGTTTGAGTTTTTTGAAATTTTTCTGTTTCTATTTTTGCTCTAAATTCTGTCAAGTAAATAGGGGAGTTAAAATTCAATTCTGTTTCTATTTCCTGTTCTATTTTTGCGGATTCTATCGGAGGAATATTATTTTTTAAACTCTGAGAATCACCGAAATTTATCTCGTGATTTTGCTCGTCATTAAATTGAGGAGTGGGCGTGAATTTTTCCCGATTGAGAGTAGAACGTGTAGGCTGAGGTAAAATCTCTCCCATTACTGCTTTATTTTCAACAGGTTGAGGAATTTTAAAGGTTGGGGTTGGGGAGGGTTGAGGTTCAACGGGGGGAGTTTGTGTTAATAATTGCGGTGGAGTTTCCTGTTGAACTTCTGAGGGCGATCGCACAGCATTAGCATTAGAAAATCGCCATCCGAGTAGGAAAGTAACCCCTAAACTTGCAACTCCAGCAAGAATTAAACCCAGTTTATTTTTCCCAGACGTTGGAGACTGAGAAACAGAATTTTCCGAGGAGTGATCAGGAGATAAAGACATAGAAACTGACGAGTAATGTCATCAACAAATAAATGAGTTTTAGTTATTGTCCTTTTAACGCTTTCACCGGATCAAGCTGACTCGCTCGTAACGCTGGGAAAAATCCCGCTCCGACACCGACTAACACCGCAGAAGATAAAGCGAGTGCTGCACTGCGACTCTCAAAAGTGTAGGGGAACTCAAAGCGTTGGGCGACAATTACGGTTAATCCATGTACCGTCAAAATTGCGATGCTTCCCCCAACCAAACTTAAGATAGCCGCTTCTAGGACAAACTGCAACATGATATCGTTTTGGGTGGCTCCAATGGCTCGTCGTAAGCCGATTTCGGGGGTTCGTTCAATCACGGCTGCAATGGTAATATTGGCAATTCCCACCCCGCCGACTAACAGTGAAATTGCTCCAACGACTAACAATGCAGTTGAGACTGATTCAAGGGTTTTTTTCTGTTCTAAAATATCATCTACAGTATTCCAAGACCAAAATTTAGAGCCGGGATAACGCTGTTCTAAAAGTTTTAGACCCTGTTCCTCTAAAGATTGTAAATCTTCAAGTCTTTGAGGACGTATCGAAATTGAGCTAATCGTATTATTTCCAGTAATTGTACTGTGAAACGCCGTCGTAATATAAATAGTTCCGGTCGGTTCCTCATCACTTGCAGTTGGAATAATGCCTATTATACTATAAGGTCGATATTCAATATAAATATTTTGACCGAGAGGATTTTTGCCTTGAAAAAGTTGTTCAGCTAGGTATTGATCGATAATGATAACAGGTCGATATTGTTCAAAATCTGTAGATGTAAAAGAACGTCCAGCAAGCAATCGTTGACCTATTGTCTCTAGATAGTTGAGCGTTACTGCTCTCATTCCAGGTGTGGCTTCTTGATCTTGAAAGACGACTTGAGATGAACGCATCCAATTTATACCACTAATTGCTTGTACTCCTCTTAAACGTCGTTGTAAAAACTCCAGATCTTCTAAGTTGAACGATACTCTTTGACGAGTAATACGGTTCCACTGAGGAGTAAAACCAACTTGAGGAGCGTCTCTTTCTGCGAGTTGTTGAACGATAACAGCTTGACTAATATTACGAACTTGTAGGGTTGCACTCACCGCAGCAACTCCCATAAAAACCCCAATGATTGATAAGCCGGAACGCACGGGGTTTCCGAGAAGTGACTGACAACTTAAACCCATTAAATTAAAAGGAGATAGACTCATTTTTGAATAGATATTATAGGATAATTATCGACGTCTGCGGTTGCGTCGAGGACTACTTTGAGGATTACTGTCAGTGGGAGTAGAAGAAGCTTCTGTAATCGGTATTCCTGGTTCTAAGGGCGTATCAGGAGAGGGTGAAATGACGCGATCACCTGCTTCTAAACCGGATGTAACTTCAACTTGAATTAACCCTTCTAATCCTAACGTAATGGCTTGTTTTTGTGCGGTATTATTAGAATCTATTATCCAAACATAGGGAGATTGTCCGTCACGTTGAATTAATTCGGTGTTTAATACGACTACATTATTGCGTTCTTCTAAGACAATTTCTACACTAACTGCGCTTCCTGGAATTAATGTTTTCGTGGGTTGATCGAGTTGAATGGTTGCGGGGACTGTGGCTTGACCTGATGACTCCGAATTATTATTATTTCCTGCACTTCTGGCTTGTAAACCGATGCTTTGAACTCGTCCAGTGAAGGTTTCTGTGTTAGGGCCTATGACACTAATTCGAGCCAGTTGATTGGGTTTGACTTGAGCGGCATCGAGAGTAGAAAGTTGCAGTTGAATTAGTTCTTGATTGGGATCGCCTAATGTCATTAATTCATCACTGCGGTTAACGCCATCTCCTGGTTTAACGTTAATATTCAGAATAACGCCATCAATAGGAGCGGTAACAATATTATTTTCTAAAGTTAGGGTTTCTTCTTGATATTCTATTTTTATACGCTCAAGATCACTTTGACTTTGTTTCAATTCAGACTGAGCTTCTTGGAGGTTTATTTCAGCTTCAAAAATTGTACTACTATCAACACTAGCCTGAATTTCCACTTCTCTAACTTGGGCAGTTTCTAACTCGATTTTGGAATTTTTTAACTCAAGTTCAGCATCTCTTAATGAGGCTTTACTTTCACGAACAGTTTGTTTTTGGCGATCAGTTTCTTGTTGAGCAATGAACCCTCGTTCTAACAGTTTTTCTGAGTTTTCGAGTTCTGCTTCTGCGGCTTCTAAATTCGCTTTTGCTTCTTCTAGTTTCTGACGATTTCGATTAATTTTTGCTTGTATTTTGTCGATTTCTAAGTTTTGAATGGCTTCTTTAGAGGCTAATTCTTCTTGATAATCTTCCACATCTTCTTCATAGTCCGCTTGAGCAATTCTTAGCTTTTTTTCAGCTTCTTCTATTTTTTCTCGATTGCGTTCAACTAATATTTCCTGTTTCTGAATTTCTAATTGTTTTTTATTTAAGATTGTCTCTCGTTGAGGATTTCTTAAAATCATTAATTCTTGACCTGATGAAATTCGGTCTCCCTGTTTAATTAACACCCGATCAACGGCTCCTTCTTCGGGTGATTTAATCGTTCGTTGTCCCCCTAATTCAACTGTTCCGCCTGCACTAATTTTATTTTCAACATTGTCTAATTCAACCTCAACTAACTCAGCAGTTGTTGGAGTCAAGGGTCGATTTTTTATCCAATCATAACCCCAAACTCCACCTAAGCTGACACTGGCTAAAATAAACGCTCCGGTTAGCCAGCGCATTCCCACTTGATAGGCTTTTTTAGCTTGATAATCTAGGCTAGACACAATCAACTGAAAGCTTTAAACTTGACGGAAAAATACGCAACATCATTGATGATCTCCCTCCAGTTTAACGTGGTTTTTGAGAATCTATCTACCTTCGACAGAGGGGAGACAATGCGGTAAAATCTGACGCAGATGAACCACCTCTCCAATAACGGCGATCGCAGGCGCTTCAAATCCTGTGGTTTCTACTTGTTGTACAATTGTATCTAACTGTCCGATTAATTCTTCTTGTTCGGGTCGAGTTCCCCAACGAATTAAGGCGATCGGTGTTTCTGGAGTTCGACCTGCGGCGATCAATTCTGAGGTAATATGAGTTAAATTATGAACACCCATATAAATTACAAGGGTTTCTGAACCAACGGCTATCGCTTTCCAGTTGACTTCCGGTCGATATTTTCCCGCAGCTTCGTGACCCGTTACAAAGGTCACAGATGAACTATAATTGCGGTGTGTCAGTGGAATTCCGGCATAGGCGGGTGCTGCAATTCCAGACGTTACACCGGGAACCACTTCCACAGGAATTCCCATTTTAACTAAGTCTTCCATTTCTTCGCCACCTCGTCCAAAGACAAAGGGATCACCGCCTTTTAGCCGCACAATGATCGCGTGTTCTTTGGCTTTTTCGATTAAAATTTGAGTAATTTCATCTTGCTTTTTTGAGTGTCGTCCCCGTCGTTTTCCAGCGTGAATGTGTTCAGCTTCAGGGTTAATCATGTCCAGAATAGGCGGACTCACTAAAGCATCATAAACGACAACATCTGCACATTGCAGTAGTCCTTTCCCTTTTAAGGTGATTAACCCGGGATCTCCCGGCCCAGCACCCACTAAATACACTTTACCATACTGTTGACTGACTTTATTTTCTACAATATTCTGACTCATACTTTCCTCATGTTAATCAGCAATTTACTGATTCTCTTGGTTCTATTAATATAAACTCTCGGTTAACCTATTATACTCAGTTCTTTCTCAAATGGTGAGCTACCGTTCAAAAACCGGGTTTCTCTGAAAAACTGAGTTTTTATCTTTTCTGGAGGTAGGGTGCATCAAACCGTAGTTCTTGTTTGCTGAATAAAATGCAAGATATTTGATGCACCCTACAATTGTTTTTAATATTAATAATTTGTAGCGCACATTATAGCCTTTTTCATTCAGACGAGGTGCAGTGAACTTTAGGGGTGCAAGGCTTACAACCTGCTGCCTATACCTTGCTCAAGTCGGAAACGCTATAAGCTAATTAAAGCTTCGACTAATCTATTATAATCTGAATGGGTATTATAAACCTGAGCCGAAATTCTCAGTAATTTTTGAGGCTGATTGTCCCAAGGAATTACCGGAACTTCAATTTTAAATTGTTGCCAAAGTTTTTCTTGTAGCTGAGGAATTAACTGTATTTTATCGGGTAAGATAATCGTTGCCATTGAACCGATTATTTTTTCTGGACAAGGGAGGGCAATGTCTAATTGATCACTCAACATTTTTCGCGCCTCAATCACCATTTTATGATTATATTGCATCAATTCTAACCATCCACCCGGTAGCAATGATCCCATAAATTTGATCGCTTCAGGAATACAAAAATAAGCCGTCGGATCGTGGGTTCCCATCCAATCAAATTCGAGTTGAAACCGAGAACGATCTGTGCGGGGAGAGTTCGCACCATGACTAATGGTTAGAGGACGAATGGCGGCTTGTTTATCGGGTTTAACGTATAAAAAAGCAGCTCCTTTGGGTGCAGATAGCCATTTATGACAGTTTCCACTATAATAAGTCGCATTAATTTCTTGTAAGTTCAAGGGTAACATTCCCGGAGCATGAGCGCCATCAATGAGGCTTTCTATTCCCTGTGTATTGAGTTCTTGAATTAAACGTTTCAGAGGAAAGATTAAACCCGTTTGACTGCTGATATGATCGATTAAAACGAGTTTGGTGCGTGGGGTAATTTGTGTTAAAATAGAATTAATAATCTCATCCGATGAATTGATCGGAAAGGGAATATTAGCAACAACCACTTTCGCCCCCCAACGTTCAGCGACAAAATTTAAAGCGTTGCGACAGGCGTTATACTCGTGGTTGGTGGTTAGCAGTTCATCTTCTGGGGAAAAAGACAGCGATCGCAGTACACTATTAATACCCGTTGTGGCGTTGGGAACAAAGACCAATTCTTCTGCTGTAGCCCCTACAAATTCAGCTAACTGACGACGCGCCTCATCGAGTAAAGACTCCCATTCCCGCACAAAAAAATGCACAGGTTGACGTTCTAGCTGTTCTCGCAGTTGGGTTTGTAGCTGTAAAACCGGAGTGGGACAAGCTCCAAAGGAACCATGATTAAGAAAGGTTACATCTGCATCGAGTAACCAATACTTCCCGTAGTCTGAGGTTTGAAGTTCTAAACTCAGCGTTTTGTCCTTCATCCTTCACCTTTTTTCCTTTGTTCAAACTCCCCGGGTAGGATTCGAACCTACGACCAATCGGTTAACAGCCGACCGCTCTACCACTGAGCTACCGAGGATCGCTCTAAAAATTTATTTTAGTCACAGTTATTTATAGTAACCCACTGCACCCAAAAAAGTCAAGCACTATTTAAATATTTTTTTTGAGGTTTAGGGCTTGAGTCCCATGCGTAACATGGCTAGACGTTTCTGAGACTCTACATCGAGAGAATTCGCCAGAAAACGACTAGAAGACTGTTTATTGGACTTGTGACGGCGTTGGCGACAACGAGCGGTAGATTCGACATCGTGAGCCAATTGCAAGGCTGACATCCATTCAGCCCCGTAACCGATAACAGTTAGTTGATGCGCTCTATCTGAAGTTGCAACGATCAACCGCCGTCTAGACAAGCGAAGTTGATGAGCCATAGAAGCACAGATTTTTTCAATATAACTGTCTGCGGTTTGACCATAACCCGTGTAGTGAACGGATAAGTTCCGAGTTATGCTTTCGATAACGCTAGGGGTATTTTGATAGTGAGCATCAAAGACGACCCGAGCATCAAGTCCTTCAAAAGCACTGTAGTTGACTAATGTCTCTACAAGTGTGCGACGAGCTTCTTCCATTCCTTCCCCTTCTTGCTTTTTTTGCAATTGGGGCCAGACTCCGATCATGTTGTAGCCATCAACTAACAGGATAGCCTTAGATAAAAGACGTGGCATGGCTTAGGACTCTGATACTTTTGCATAAACCTGTACAGTGTACTGCTATAAATAGCGGTGACATTTTTTTCTTAACACATTATTACATGAGCAGGAAAGAATAACAAAAAAATAAAAAGAGTTCAGAAGTTCAGGAGTTCAAAAGACTGCCTGTAATAAGAGGGCGGGTTTATGTTGATTGTTTGGGGGAAGACATACATCTAGGTGGAACCCGCCCCGACAAAGCTGTTCACGGGTTACTCTTATTTGAGATGTTGCATCAAACGCTGCTTGAGGGGTTCAGGATCACCTTGAGCGACAACTCGTCCACCTGAGAGTAAAAAAGCACCGTCGCTGTAGTCGAGTTCATTGAGGCGATGGGTTACCCATAAGGCTGTAATTCCTCGACTTTTAACCAAAGAACGGACTTGACTGACGAGATCAAGTTGACTGTCCGGGTCAAGCAGGGCGGTTGGTTCATCAAAGAGTAACACTTCACATTGTCTGGCTAAAGCGCCTGCGATCGCAATGCGCTGTTTTTGACCGCCACTGAGGGCATAAATTGGCCTTCGCTGCAACGCTTCTAACTTGACTGCTGAGAGTGCATCAGCGACTCGTTGACGAATTTCAGTTAAAGACAGTTGGTCTTCGACTAACCCAAACGCCACATCAGCCCCCACACTCGGCATTACCAGTTGATGGTCAGGGTTTTGGAAAACAAAGCCAACTCGCCCGTTAATCGTCATTTCCCCAGAATGGGAGGTGAGTAAACCCGCCAACAGACGCAACAGCGTTGACTTCCCACTGCCGTTTGTCCCCAATAGCATCCAGAATTCGCCTTGGGGAACAGCTAGAGAACAAGACTTCAACACCTGAGCGCCTGTCGGCCAACTATAGCAAAGGTTACGAACCGTAATAGCAGGGATCGGAACATTTACAGAGTCTGAGGGTTTCATTGTCCAAGCATAGCAAAGCCGGGCGCTCTACCTGTGGTGGATGCTGTTTTTTGGGAAATTTGCACGGCTGAAATTTCGCTACTGACAATAGAAATCTTTTTGTCGGGAATCTTATCACAAGTCAGTTCAATCACTTGGGGCTGACTGGCTTGCATAGCATCAATCACCCTTTGATAAGTGGCTTGAGCATCTTCGAGGGACTTCTGCTCTACAGATAAGGGGATGGGCGTGTACTTAACAATAATATCAATCGAGAACATGGGGCCTAAAAAAATTGCAGAATTGGAACTTCATCAATTCAGTATAGTATTTCATTCTCCGTTTATCAGGGAACAGGGAATAGGGGTTAGGGGTTAGGGGTAGGGGTAGGGGTTAGGGAATGGGGATTAGGGAATGGGGAATAGGGAGGAATGGAGGAACGGACAACTGATAACTGATAACTGATAACTGATAACTGATAACTGATAACTGATAACTGATAACTGATAACTGATAACTGGTCACTGGTCACTGATAACTGGTCACTGATAACTGGTCACTGGTCACTGGTCACTGGTCACTGGTCACTGGTCACTGGTCACTGGTCACTGGTCACTGGTCACTGTTTACTGATCACTGTCAAAACTCCCCCTTGTCACAAACAGAAATAATCCTTATACTGATCACAGAGGTAAAGAAAAGTAACATCATCTTGTACTGTCTCTCATTTTTTGTTAAAGCAGATGAGAAAGACTGTAAAATATAAAGTTACTTAGCCTCTTGTAATCATAAATCTGGAGAATTTCGTAGATGACTATTGCTATCGAACGTTCTCAAGTCCAGAGAGGATGGTTTGATGTCCTCGATGACTGGCTGAAACGCGATCGCTTTGTATTTGTAGGTTGGTCGGGTATCCTGCTCTTCCCCTGTGCCTATCTCGCTTTAGGCGCATGGTTAACCGGAACCACCTTCGTAACCTCCTGGTACACTCACGGTTTAGCTAGCTCCTATTTAGAAGGCTGCAACTTCTTAACGGCAGCCGTCAGTACCCCTGCTAACAGCTTGGGACATTCCCTACTGTTCCTCTGGGGACCGGAAGCTCAGTGGGACTTCGCTCGCTGGTGCCAACTCGGTGGTTTGTGGGCTTTCACCGCCCTGCACGGTGCTTTCGCTCTAATTGGCTTCTGCTTACGTCAGTTAGAAATCGCCCGTTTAGTCGGTGTCCGTCCCTACAACGCTATTGCCTTTACTGCACCGATCGCAGTATTCGTCAGCGTATTTTTGATGTATCCTTTAGGACAGTCAGGTTGGTTCTTCGCTCCTAGCTTTGGAGTCGCAGGAATCTTCCGGT
>NZ_JAYGHR010000093.1:0-50247 GCF_034932365.1 Limnoraphis robusta BA-68 BA1
TGCATCGATTAGATGCTGGGTTTTTCAACTGGTTGAATACCCTGCCAGTAGAGTTATTATAGCATTAGAAAGAGCCTTATATCCCCATACCTGAAGGTAGGGGCGTGTGCGGCAATTTTTGGTAACTTTTTTCTGGGAAATTCAAAGTCGGCCGGGGCTTGACTAATTTGAGCCAGTTTTGAATAGGCCTCATTCGGGTGCGTGTAAAGCGGTAAATTTTGTTGCTTGCGGACTTCATTAATCACGTCTCGAATGGGTTGAGAAACGCGATTTAATATTGCGTAACCCATCCGGTTTCTGAGTTCGGCCCAAATGGATGGGCTGTAATTCCAACAGGTGTTAAAAGGGGGAACACTCGGCTCCCGATTTAAAACCACCGCACTACATACAGTTACATAAGGAAGATTTAAAATATCCGCAACCGTTCCACCTTCAACCGCTCCTTGGTTAACCAATACAGCTTCTACTCCCGCTTTTTTCATCGCTGTTGGCGCATCTCGTAACGTAACGGCAGCCCCCCGCTTCAATAAGTCAATTGTATATCGCAATGCGGCTAATCCTTCGAGCTTTCCTAACTCGGTAAAGGATTTCTCCGCCCACCCCACCGGAAATTCTTCCGTGCCAACCGCTTGAAAATCTACTCCTGCTGTTAGGGTTTTTTTCTCGGTGTCAGGTAATCCAAACAATGTAACGCGATGACCCCGACGTTGAAGTTCTTGGCCCAAGGGTAGCATTGTATTTAACGGGCCGGTTGAACCGGGGCAAATAATACCAAAATGAGTCATAAAGTTTTATTTTTAATAAAGTTAATCAGCTATAAACTTGCTCAATTTTTTTCAGTCAACTCTATTTTAAAAACGATATAATAGATCATTAAATTTGTCAATGATTTTGACAGTTAACCAATCGACTAATAAATAAAGAAAGATTTTCGGCGGCGGTTGCTGAACCCATTCCATAACAAGCGCGTTTTCGCCAAACAATCACCGGGAGATGTCCTGCGGGTGCATTGGGGTTGAATGTGAGTTCATTGTAATATTTCCAATTTTCCCCTTGTCGCCATCCGACTGCATCACAAAACGTTGGATAATCTCCTGCTAAACCTTCTAAAATTTGCTGCTGAACCCCTAAACCAAACAAACCATTACTATAATAATTCCAGAGATAATCTATCGTTTGTAAGTCAACACAAGGAAAGTTTTCAATATCTTCTATTCTCAGCCAACCTTCGGGTTCTCGTCTCGCTAAATATAGAACAATTTGCCAAGTATATTCATCGGAACTTTTCCACTCTCCCGCCGCCAACAACTCACTCAGGGGTAAATAATCCATCCCCACTTCAGACATCAAAGACGTTTCTTCTACGCCACCTTCTAGCCAATTTTCTAGACGGGATATTGTATTAAAAACACGTTCAGGGTTGAGTAATTCTAGATAATGTAAAACCCATTCCAGTTGATTGTGTAAGTTTTGGCGCTCAACAGTCGCTTGTTGAAGTTTGGCTTCAATAGTCTCTAGCCTCATCGATAAATCAGCAAGATTCAATGAATTTTGAGAAAAATTTTCTCCGGCTGAAGGCATTTTTTCAAGATATTGTTTCAGGAATTTTAACTCTTGCCACTTGTGTTTTGCCCATTCTAACCTAACGGATTCTAGATGTATTTCTGTTGAGTTTTGGGTTGGCGATTGTAGACACCAATGACAAACCCAACAAAATTCTGGAACCGATTGCGGATATTCCTGTTGACAGACTGGGCATTGAAACATAAGCAATCAGATCGGTTAAAATTCCAGCTTTCTCTCTCAAAAAATTAGAGAAGAATTTAAGATTTCACTCCTACTTTTTGGAATCTTTAGGAGAAAATAAAGAAGGCAATCCAAACCACAGTCCGATCGCAATAAATAATACTAGGGCATTTTCTCCACCCATCGCACTGCTCTGATAATATTGATTACGAGAACTCGTTGGTTGAGATGTACTGAGACCCGAATAATCCCCTGTAGAAGCCATTAAATCTTCTTGTGTTTCCGATTCCCACTCGTAGGCTGTTTCATCAGATGAGGAGTCTTCTAAAGTCGCTACGGGTTGATGGTCTTCACTCCAATGACGAGAGCGGAGACGATGCCGACGCAAATACCCACAATAGGGTTTATGTTTAGAATAAATCTCGTCATATAAAGATCTGGGCTTCGGAGATTTGCAGTCCTCGACAACTTCGCCGCAGGAAGGTTGATGACTCGGAGGTTGACGAGGGATCTTACCACCCGGAAAACCATCCGCTTTAGCAGGACTCGGGAAAATCCCCGATGAGATCGCCGCTATCGAGATAACCACAGCCCAGATTTGATTTTTGTTCATCATCAATCTCCCCACATTGATCTGATTTTGAGATTGATCGTAGCAGATTAACGGATGATTTTAAAGAGATTTAAAGGGAAAAAATGGTTAACATCCGTTCAACTCAGGCTGATCAAGGGACATTTTGACAAACTCCTTTTTGTTGAGGCTTAAATAGGGGAGTATTAACCATTAAGGCTGAAACATCTTTGGATCGCATCCAGCCTGTATCTCCAGCTTCCAGAGGCGGAATCAGTTCACTATTTTCTGCTAAATCTTCAGAGGCTTCAGCTTGCGGATAGAGTTGTTCATTTTCCCCAATAGATGGATTTACAAAGTCAGGATTTTGTTCGATCCCCTGTTCATCTTTTGCCGTCTTTGTTAGTGCTAAACTTTGAGAATTGGGCAAATTACAAACTTTTAACTCTAGCCAAGATCCTGCTTGAGGAGTGGATTGTTTTTCAATGACTTGAAAAACCGTTCCCGAAGGAACATTACCCTTAATCCAAGGTTTACCAAATTCTTTCAAAAGTTGAATATAACCTCCTGAAGTTTCAGCATCAACTGCGGTATTTTTGCCACCAAGTTGAATGAAAGATTTTAAACTGACTGTCGGAGTCGGAGGCAAAGGTAATTTTGGCACAGCCGGAGGGGGGGTGTTCGTCTGAGTCACAACAGGAGCGGCTTGCTGATTCCGTTTATCTGAATTTAAGATACCGGAAAAGTAAACTAAAACCCCTGCCAAACCTAATAAAAAGGCAATCCCCAAAGACAACGGCCAAATTTTAGAAAACTTCGAGGAAGGTATATCGACAAATACGGTATTAGGGAATTGAGAGTCATCCGTTGGAATACCATCGGAATCGTCTTGAGAATCCCCGTCTAAATTCGGATCAATCGGCGAAACTTTGACTTCAGGCAGAGCGTAAATTCCCGATTTAGTCGAAACACGAAAGTGAAGGATTGAAATCGTTACATTATCGTGACCATTGAGGGTATTAGCGATTTCAATTAATCGATTTTTCGCCGTTGCTAGATCAGTTTCCGCGTTCAAAATCGGTAGAATTTCACTTTCCCAATAATCCTCAATACGATCTTTATCACTCAGCCCATCAGAACAGAGTAAAAAGATACAATCCTCATCAATTGGGAACCGTTGCACCGTCGGGTAAAGGGTTGATGAGGAGGTAATACCCAAAGCTTGAATCAAAGCACCCGAGGCTCGGGGTTGAATCGCATCTCGATAGAGTGCATAACCCAGACGGACTTCACGAGAAGCGACATCATCATCCAGCGTCACCTGATAACAGCCTGTGCGAGTAATCCAGTAGGCGCGACTGTCACCGATATGAGTAATATAAACTTCATGCTCACGGGTCAGAGCCATGACCAACGTGGTCCCCATGCGTTCCCGTCCCTGACGATGTTCGCTGTCGTTGCGCTGACAGATGACATCATTGGCCAGATTAGTCGCCCGTTTTAACTGAGTGATCAACGAAGGCGCATCCCAACTCGCCGGATGAGAACGGATATTTTCTAATTCGCCGCGTAGAACATCAATAGCGAGGTGTGAAGCAACTTCTCCCCCTTCCTGTCCGCCAATTCCATCGCAAACAATCGTCAAAGCCGGAGTATTCGCGGGAACTTGAACGAGGGTATCACGGTCAGGATAACAAGCATCTTCATTGTGAGAACGAGTCGGCCCTGTATCTGTCGCTGTCATAATTTCCACCCGACGAGACAGCGATCGCCCACAAATCGCCATTGCTTGGTCGAGTTGATAGATCAATTGTTCCGGCTTGTGGATTTCTTTGTTGATCATTTGGTGAGTCAACTGGCCGAGAAACTTTTGAATTTTCGGGTGAGCATCTTCGAGCCATTGTTGCCAAAGTAGTCCCAGTTGAGCGAGAGTTGCCTTTTTCCAGTCCTCCTCTAACTGCGCTAATCGCACTAATGGCCCTTCGATTCGCAGCAATTTCGGGTTCAGCAAACTCGAGGCTACCTCTTGATGTTGGAAGGGATGCCACAGTTGAGCGATTTGCCATAACCAGTTAAGCTGTCGCAAAGCCTCAGTACCCGGCCACAACTCCAATAAACTGGGCATGAGGATTTCCCGTGTGCGATCAATTGGCCCCTGTTCTAAGAGCCAAATCGCGATTCCGAGTTCATTATGGGCAGGAGGGACAAATCCGTATACCAGGGGAAGATGCAGTCGATAGGGAAATAGCCTCAGATAAGGCGCTATTTCCTCAGAAATGCCGTCCGGAATTTCAGGAAAAAGCTCGGGTCGAGTATCGACCACAATCTGATTGTGTTTTAATAAGTAGCGGTCGGCGATTAGCGTTCCCGCAGGTAAAGCATCAATCCCTTCACCTAACGCCCACAAATAGTGTTTTGGCATATGATTTTGCATAGAGGTCTCTCACGCCTCTGTTGCCGCTCAAGTTTAGAGTTGATCATTGAGATTGAAAACCGATTGCCTTGGCGAAAAAACGGATTAACTTAAATACTGGGACGAATAAACCTATGCTTTCCCCCAATCAACGCCCATCCGCTCTTCGGTGCAGGTATCTGTTTCAATTGTCATCTGCTTTATAAAACTGATATAACGCGGTACAAACCGTGTTAATGTTTACTTCCTGTCTTGCAAAGTTCCTTCTCGAGCGGTTTCCGCCGAGATCGGACTTTGCGCTGCATCACCCCGGACTGTCGGCAGCACCCGGTCAGACAGGCTTTTTACCGAGAAGCCCTCGGCATAATGTAATAAATTCAGACTCGCATTATAGTCACGATCTTTGACTTCACCGCAAGCCTGACAGTTGAAAACTCGTTCTTTCAGTGCTATTTTTTGAACGTGACCGCAACTTGAACAGGTCTTAGTTGACGGATAGAATCTATCAGCAAAAACTACAACTGAGCCGTACCACGAAGATTTATACTCAACTTGGCGGCGAATTTCATAAAGATCAGAATCAGCAATAGCACCCGCTAACTTGTGATTTTTCAACATCCCAGAAACATTCAAGTCTTCTAACCCGATGACCGCGTGATTTTTGCATAGCCATGAGGTAAGTTTATGAATTGCATCTTTTCGGATGTTAGCCACTCTTTGATGTGCTTTTGCCAGTTTAAGTCTAGCTTTATTCCTGTTATTTGAACCCTTCTGTTTTCTCGAGAGTTCGCGCTGAAGTTTTGCCAGATTTTTTTGAGCTTTTTTGTGAGCTGCTGGGTTGTCAAAAACAGTACCATCTGAACAGGTCGCTAAGACCTTAACCCCAACATCAACACCCAGATTAACTCTTGATTTAACAGTCTGTTCTGGTTCAAATTCGTAGGCTACAGACAAATACAAAGAATCAGCGACTCGACTAATTGTGACTCGTTTAGTCTGAATTTCCGGGAGGGGTTCATAAGTGAATACCCATCCAATAAAAGGAAGCTTCAATCTCCTCCCTGAAAACCTCATTACTTTGCCACAATTATCTAAAGTAAAGCTATCATTTCTGCCTTTTTTCTTGAACTTAGGATGTTTGGCAATGCCTTGAAAGAATCGGCTAAATGCTTCTCCCAAGTGCATGAAGGCAAATTGATAAACTCTAGAACTTAGCGTTGACTGCCAGGAGTATTGAGGTTTAATGTGATTGGTGTAGAACTTTTTTAGCTTATTCGTTGAAGGTTTTAAACCCTGTTTGTAAGCTTCATTCCACATAGATAACGCCCAGTTCCAAACCCACCTAGAATATCCCTCGGTCGCAGCCCTTAAGGTTCTTTGACGGTTGTTAAGTTTGAGTTTGGTATGATAGGCTCGTTGCATAGATATATTATCTGATCTTACAGATAGTACCGTGTTGTACCATAAATCGTCTACTAAGTTACTGCTCCATGTTTGTTGACCACAGGTTATCAGTTATGAGATTCGCACTGCGCGATCGGTCAAAAGTTTCCCTCCCTCAATTCCTTTTTAACCCATTCAGTGAGTGCTATCGGGAAAAAACCTGAGATACAGCAGCCCCAGAACAAAGACAAAGAGAAGCAATTTAGATAGGGCTGCTAGATTTGAGACTGAATCAACAGCTCAACTCACTCAGAGGCAACCCGAGGTAATCCCATACTGTAGTTGAGAACTCGACTGTTGAGATTGTAGCTAATCTCACCGGATTGTAAGAGCGATCGCACAAAATGTTCAAGATCCGAGCCAATGCGACGGAGATTGTACTCGGTTAAGTCTTCTCCATTGGCGGCTTCAACCAATTGGTCAAATTTTTGATAAACCTTTTTCAGAGCTGCCTCACTCCAGTTGAATTCATTATCCGGGTCAACATCTATCGTTAACCGTTGGTCATTGTCAACCAGTTCTTCGTTCTGAATTTCGGCGGTGTAAATATGAATATGCCGAGTTGTGGATTTGAGCAACATAACGTCTGCAATTGTAAGTCTTTAATCTTTGCACTTTCATTGTAAACTAGGACATCCCAACCGCGAGGCGTTTTTCTATCATCCCTCTCTAGCAGCATACGCTAGCCCCTATTCTAGATCTAGCTTGTAATCAATCTCTAGATCATCCTCATCCTATGACAAACTTTTGGCAGACTCTCCTCAATTTTGCCCAAACCACCACCCAGGAAGTCGGACAGCAGTTAATGCTTGATTTTGGTTCCGCACAAGCCTCGGAAAAGTCTGATGGGAGTTTGGTGACTCAATCTGACCAGTGGGCTGACGAAGAAATTCGTCATCGGATTAACAACAGTTTCCCCGAACATGGTCTGCTTTCAGAAGAAGGTGAACATCTATTCCCCGCTACAGACTGGTGTTGGATTATTGATCCGATTGATGGAACCACCAACTTCACTCGGGGAGTTCCCATTTGGGGCATTTTAATGGGTCTGCTTTACCGAGGAATGCCTGTATTTGGCTATGTTCATCTCCCCCCTCTCAATCAGTCTTTTCATGGCTTCTGGCTGGAAAATACGGGGCTAACTGGCCCGACGGGGGCTTTTCGCAACCAACAACCCATTCACCCTAGTTTAGACGCTCCCAGTTCTCAGCATTTTTTTAATGTTTGCACTCGCAGTACGGCCATTATCCCCAATATTCCTTGTAAAATTCGCCTGATGGGTATGGCGGGTTACAACTTTTTAATGGTGGCTTCCGGTGCTGCTATTGGCGGGGTAGAAGCAACACCGAAAGTTTGGGATATCGCCCCCCTTTGGCCAATTCTTAAGGCGGCAGGTGTTGTTTGGACTCCGTTGAACCCTGAACCGATTTTTCCCCTCCAACCCGGACAAGATTATGGTCATCGTTCCTATCCGATATTAGTGATGAGTCAAAAACAGTGGGTTTCCCAGTTTCAACCCTTAGTCCAGGGTTTACAGTGAACAGTGAACAGTGACCAGTGACCAGTTTTTACAGTTTACAGTTTACAGTTATTAGTTATTAGTTATTAGTTATCACTGATTACTGGTCACTGATTACTGATAACTGTAAACTGTTCACTGATAACTGGTCACTGGTCACTGATTACTGGTCACTGATTACTGGTCACTGTTCACTGATTTTTACACTTTTGCGGCTTCTGCAAAGCGAATTTTCAGATAATCTTCCTCCATTTTTGCGCCCGAGGGTTGCAACGCGGCTAACGCTTGAGGTAAGACTAAATTTCGGCGATGATTTCCAATGCGAATATTTAACTCATCGCCGCTTTTATTGAGTTGAATTTGCTCTTTTGGAATTCCCGGTAAATACAGTTCTAAACTGTAATAATCTTTTTCCTGAATAATTCTGACGGTGTTTTCTGCATAGTAAACTTGAGAGGGATCTTCGTCTTTATACAAGGTTTCTTTGAGTCTATGTAAGGCCTCTAATCCACACATTTCTTCAGTATAGAGCGGCACTTCTTTTACAGGTAACGGCTTGAAGTTATCGTGAATTTCCTGGCGATATTGTTGTTGATTTTCTTTCCAGCGCTTAAAGAAGGGATCAGTGACTTCTGCGGGAATAATCCGATTTGCCACAACTAAATCGGTTGCTACATTATACAAACTCAAATAAGCATGGGCGCGAAGTGATTCTTTAATCACCATTTTTTCAGGGTTTGTGACTAACCGCACAGAGGTTTGTTTATTATCGGTTAATACCTTTTCTAAGGCTTCAATTTGTTCATAAAACTCATAGGGCGCATCCATCACTTCTTTGTCGGGTAAAGAAAATCCTGCAATGGGTCGAAAAATCGGTTCAACAATGGGACGTAAAGCGGCTGACATTCCCTGAAACGGTTTGTAAAATTTTCTCATATACCAACCGCCGACTTCCGGTAAGCTGAGTAACCGTAATGCTGTCCCCGTCGGCGCGGAGTCGATAATTAACACATCATATTCGCCCTCGTCGTAATGACGCTTCATCCGTACCAAGCCAAAAATTTCATCCATTCCCGGTAAAATGGCTAATTCTTGGGCTTGAATTCCATCTAAGCCTCGCGCTTGCAGGACTTGCGTAATATAACGTTTAACGGCGCCCCAGTTCCCTTCTAGTTCCATCAACGCATCGAGTTCGGCCCCCCAGAGGTTCGGTTGCACTAGCCGAGGTTCGTGACCGAGTTCCATATCGAAGCTATCTGCTAAAGAATGGGCGGGGTCGGTGCTGAGGACGAGGGTTCTATAACCTAATTCCGCACAACGTAAGCCTGTCGCTGCGGCGACTGAGGTTTTACCCACGCCACCTTTACCGGTCATTAAAATCAAACGCATTTCGTCAAGTCCTGCTTAAAATTTGTTCATATTATTTTAACTTTAGCGGGTTTTCGGGAATAATTGCTTGACGACATCTAGGCGAGAACAGTCCCAATAGTCGATATGACTGCTAATGAGTCCATCGGTATTCAGTTTGAGTTCACTCCATCCAGGGATAGAAATACGCGGTTTCCAAGGTAGCGGAGTTGTCCAACTGAGGGTCCAACGGGTTTTAATCAGATTATCAGTTTGGGAAATTTCGTGTAAGTCAAGCTGAACATCCATAAACCACTGACGAATAAACCCAATCATTTGTTTGTAGCGTTCGACACCGCGAAATTTATTGAGAGGGTCTTCAAAATAGACATCTTGGGCATACAGACTGTAGGTTTGATCTTGGGGAAATCGCTGATAATCTTCTTTGATTTGATCAAGAATACTCATTTTTTCAGAGAAAAACTTATGTTTTGATTAATTTAAACGCTTGATGAATGACAAAAACGCTTGTATTCAGGAGCCGTATTTCCAGATTTTGATGAAAAACCAATGGGAATTGGCTCCTATTTTAGCCGGGAAACTCGCTTAACCGTCTGATAATTGAGTCTTCAACCGGAACGTCGGAATGAGTTTCAAACACCACATTGACATTTGACAATCTTGCCATAGGTCAACAATTCTGACTCCAATTACAGAACCTCTGAAGCTGACATCCATTTCTTGACCGGGTTCCATTCCTTCCAGGTTACTATAAATAATGACTGTGGGTTGGTTCTGTGCCAAACGTTGATAGTCTGAGAGTTTGATGGGAATTGACATTTCTAATACTCCTTTATTAACGACATTGAACACACTATATTCTCAGATTAAAGAAAGATTTGCAACACAAGGAATCTTAAGTTTTTTGATGAACAGCCCCCAGGACATAACCCCGGTAATTTTGTTTGAGTCTATCAATGATCTTATTTTACCCGATGCAATTAAAATTTTTCCTGATAGTTAGCCTTTCCAGCAAAAGCCAGAAGGTAGAATTCATCAATTAGAATAATTTTTATTGAGTATTGGGAGTTTTTTGATAACTTTTATTGAAAGATTGAACTCTATTTGAAAACAGAGCGATCGCTAGAATTAGAGTTTTAAACTCTCAACAAATAATTTTAATGGTAATTTTCTATACTTACAAACGATTGATATCATGCTACAGATCTCTTAAATTAATTATGTAAATTTTGATTTATTTTTGAGTTCAATTGCTAAGATCATAATGAACTGAGTAAAAAAAGAAGATGTCTAAAACCTCTCAAGCTTCACCTGTGAACTGGCTGAATAGTGGTCGAATTATTCGGATTCTCGAAACGGTTCAGGATTTGATTATCATCTCATTGTGTATTGGTTTATTTAGCTTCATGGTGATGCAACTGCGAGAAATGGTACTCTCATTGCTTCCACCTGTAGATTTTCAACGAGTCACCTCGGACATCTTATATTTATTAATTCTGGTTGAATTATTTCGCCTTCTGATTATTTACCTCCAAGAACATCGAGTTTCCATTGGAGTCGCCGTCGAAGTTTCCATTGTGTCCGTTTTGCGAGAAATCATTGTCCGGGGTGTGCTGGAGACCCCTTGGACTCAGACCCTCGCTACCTGTGCTTTTTTACTGGTACTCACCGTCTTACTGGTGGCGAGGGTATGGCTACCCCCGACCTTCGAGAGGATAGACCCAGAACAACAAATTTCACACCTACAGAAAAGCCGCATGGTCAAAGAAAACCCTGAAAATGAAGTGACCTTCTCAAAACCTTTGGTGAATTCGGGAATTTCCCGGGAGGCGCAGATTTATTCTGCTAATGGTCACGAAACCTTACCAGAAGCCTAAACAGAAGACCAAAATCACACCAAAGCATAACCCCAACTTCGATAATTTTACAAATTATGATCGTTGTGTGATTGGATAGCCAAGCTAGCTGTGATACAATAAAATCCGAGAACAGGTATCGGTTGCAGTTTTTGCTTTAAGTGTGGAGCTAGTGTGTTCTGTTTCATCAGGCGTGGCTCGCCTTCCGAAATCTCTCTCTACATCAATTTGATTTGGGAGGTTAATCATGTCTGTCTATATCGGAAATCTATCCTACGATGTTTCTGAGGAAGATCTAAAGTCTGTTTTTGCTGAATACGGCACTGTCCGCCGCGTTCAAATCCCGACTGACCGGGAAACCGGTCGTCCTCGTGGATTTGCATTTGTAGAAATGGACAACGACGCCGAAGAAGATGCTGCTATCGAGCAGCTTGATGGTGCTGAGTGGATGGGGCGTGATCTCAAAGTGAACAAAGCCAAACCTCGCGAAAACAACAACCGAGGTGGCGGTGGCGGTGGCGGCGGTGGCAGAGGCGGTAGAGGCGGAAAAGACCGCTTCGGCGGTGGCGGCGGCTACTAATTCTAGGAAATTATCAGCCCAACTTAGTAAGCTGAAATTATCATTAACATTCACTGTTCTCCCTGAGCCATCGGGGAGATTTTTCTTTGTGGAAGAACATGATCTATCATTGAACACCAGACTCAACAACAGTTTCCAGCTTGCCAACTCACAAAAAATTCAGTTTGTCATTTTCTTGTCATCATTGGTCGCTAATCTACAAACATACAAGACCAAGTTGAAAAAACAAAAGATTATTTTATGTCTACAACCACTTTAGAAAAACCATTAACCGCTAGCCGGATTGAAATTTCAATTGAAGATATTTCGACAAAAACTCCGGGTACTGTGAAAATTCAACCGACTCGTTTAAATTCTGACAACGATCAAGATTATACCTACGACGTTGATCAAGGTCAGCCTCAAAGTCGCCATCGCGGTCAATATAGGCCCAGTTTTCGCTCAACCCGTTAAAACCCATCGCAAATAATATAAAGCATCTACCATGAAACTTCATTTAAAACTCGCAACTGCTTTAACTCTCGTTCTCACAAGCCTGATCACCCCCATCAAGCCTAGCTTTGCCCAAGTCCCCATTCGAGAGATCCAACAAACCCAAGGTTTAACCATTTCTGGAGTCGTTACCGCCGTCTTTGGCAATAAATTTGTGATTGATGATGGTACGGGACAAATTCTCGTAGAAACTGGCCCGCCCTGGTATCATCAAATTCAGATTAATCAAGGAGAGGCGGTCACAGTCATCGGGGAATACGACGATAATGACTTCGACGCTTTTACGATCACTCGCCAAGACGGAACGGTACTGAATATTCGTCCGGCTTCTGGCCCTCCACCTTGGGCGGGTGGCCCTGAGCGTCGAGCCAATCGTCAAGGGGATTTTCCACCGATTAATAGCGTTTCCAGATAGTCCTCATGCAAACCTTTGCTACTCTTTTGGCTCCTCATTCTGGGGAGTCTTTTCTGCAAAACTATTGGCTGAAACAAGCCGTGATCATCCCCGCCAGTCACCCTAACAAATTCAGTCACTTATTTTCCTGGCAAGATCTCAATACTCTACTCAATTTTCATCATCTCATTTATCCCGAAATTCGGTTAGCGAAAGGCGGTCAAACCTTACCCGAAAATGCTGGTGATGATCTGATCAAACAGTGTCAAGAAGGCGCGACTTTAATTGTAGATTGTTTGCATACTCGACTCCCGGCTATTGCTGAATTTTCCGCTAATTTACGCAAGGAACTCGGACATCGAACTCAAGTTAATGCTTATTGTTCTTTTCCGGGACATCAAGGCTTTGCTTGTCATTATGATGCCCATGAAGTCTTTATTCTGCAAATTTCAGGTCACAAACATTGGCGGGTATTTTCTTCAACTTTTGAGTTTCCCCTCTCCAAACATCGTTCAAGTTTATTCGATCCTCCAACAACCGAACCTTATGTTGATCAGGTGTTAAAACCGGGGGATTTATTATATATTCCGCGTGGACATTGGCATTATGCGATCGCAGTTGATCAACCTTCTCTCCATTTAACATTAGGAGTAGACTGTCAAACGGGAATAGACTTTGCTGAATGGTTGACGGAAGAACTCCAGCAAAATCCTCTTTGGCGCAAAAGTTTACCTCTGTTAACTTCAACTCATCGTCTAGCTTGTCATCAACAACTTCGTGATTTATTCAAAGAATGGGTTAAACAGTTACAAACGGATGAGTTAATTGATCGCTATCTCGATGAACAATTAATGCAGGGACAACCCTCGACTCAATTTGGTTTTCCTGCACAAGTTGGGTTTCATCTATTTCCTGAAGGACAACAAACTCACTTTTATCGCCCTCCCCAACCTGTAAAAATTACGAATTTATCTGAAGATCGAATTGAAATTTGTACTGCTAATAAACGCATTACCCTCAAAGGAATTAGCCGAGAAGTTCTCGAACGTCTATTTCAAAGCACAAAGTTTTCCGGTATAGACCTTTGTAACTGGTTACCGGAGTTTGATTGGGAAGCTGATATTTGCCCAATGATCACAGAATTAATTAAATCTGGCGTTCTCCTAGTCGATCCACCTAAATTATAATATGAAATCTTAAAAATAATCCAATCGCAAAGGAAAATAAAATCAGTTTTTTGTAGGGGCGGGTTCCGCTCAGATCTGTGTCTGTGATCAACAATTTAGATGAACCCGCCCTTCAACTCGTTAACAGCCTAAAATTTAATCAGATGAAAGCCAGAGGGGCGGGTTCCGCTCAGATCTGTGTCTGTGATCAACAATTTAGATGAACCCGCCCTTCAACTCGTTAACAGCCTAAAATTTAATCAGATGAAAGCCAGAGGGGTGGGTTTATTAAGATTGTTTTTGGGAAATCTACATTTATTCTGAACCCGCCCCTATAGTATTCTTTATCGATCATCTGTCGCTAAAATTTCAGTATTTTATATAACCATGAACCGCAAACAATGGGAATTACTGTGGAATTTGATCTGTCCTTATCGACTGTGGATGGGTTTGAGTTTTGGGTTGGGGTTGCTCAATGGACTTCTGGGCGGAATCGGGTTAACATTGGTTGTACCTGTGGTGATGGAATTTCTCGGGTTACGACTTTCCCCAGAAGAATTCCCCTCAATTTTATATCCGGTTTTAACTGGGTTTGAAAATCTACCACCCTCGTTACATTTAACGCTTTTAACTACAGTAGCAGTTGGGGCAATTATTCTACAAAGTGGCGTTAGTTATCTGAATATTTTGCTGTCTGGATACCTAACTAGACGGTTAACAACTCATTTACGGGATGAACAACTTCAGCTATTATTAGCAGTCGATATTGCTTTTTACACTGATCGACAGTTAGGCGATCTTAAACATATTGTAGATACCGAAACCCAACGCACGGTTAGTTGTCTGCGAAATTTGCTGAGAATTGCGATTCTTACGATTACAATCACTGTATTTGTAGGAATTTTGATCATGTTATCCTGGCTGTTAACGCTGGTAACAGGTATCTTTTTACTCGGAGTAGTCCGAATTAACCAAATAGCAATTGCTCAGTCTCGATTTTATGGTAAAAAAGTCTCAAATTTATCAAAAGATTATGCGGTTAGCCTGTTAGAATTATTATCGGGTATTCGGTTAGTGAAAACAACGGCTAACGAACGGCGAGAATATACTCGTTTACAACAGTTGATGCTAGACTGTGAAACGGCTGATTTTGCGGCGCAAGCCATGACAGAAGCCATTACCCCTCTCGGACAATTATTCGGTGTTTTAGGGGTATTATTGCTCGTCTGTGTGGTGCCTTTGTTCGGGCTGAATACTTCTACAGGGGCGACGTTAATTTTAACCTATATTTTGGTATTATTTCGGCTTTTACCGCAATTATCAGCCCTCGATACTTATCGTTCACGGCTTGCTCATCGCGCTTCGAGTGTTGAGATTGTGCAGAATTTTCTGCGACGAGACAACAAACCGTTTATGGTTAATGGCAGTTTAGTTTATAGTCCTTTAAAAAAAGAGATTCGGTTTAATCAAGTCAGTTTCTCCTATCCAATAATATCACAAAGAGAGAAGGACTCACTCCCTGAAATGAAGCCGATTTTAACTCATATTGAATTCTCAATTCCTCAAGGTAGCACATTAGCGGTTGTTGGAGCTTCTGGTGCGGGAAAATCAACTTTAGCAGATTTGTTGTGTCGTCTCTATGATCCTGATAGCGGATCGATTACCCTAGATGGAGAAGACTTACGAAACTATGATCTCAGTAGCCTCCGTTCAGCGATCGCAGTGGTGAGTCAGGATGTTTTTTTATTTAATCATACTATTCGTTATAATCTGACTTATGCTTGTAATTGTGCAACAGAAACGGAAATTTGGCAAGCAGTTAAACAGGCTTATGCGGAAGAATTTATCAGTCAATTTCCTGAACAGCTTGAGACTCGAATTGGCGATCGCGGAGTGCGGCTTTCGGGAGGACAACGACAACGGTTAGCGATCGCTCGGGCGTTATTACAAAAACCAGATATTTTGATATTAGATGAAGCCACCAGTGCCTTAGATAGTCTCAGTGAACAACAAGTTCAGCAAGCTTTCAACCGTTTATCTTGTACTCGTTTTATTATTGCTCACCGCCTTTCAACGATCCAAAATGCCGATCAAATTGCGGTTTTACATCAAGGTAAAATTGTTGAATGCGGAACTCATTCAGACTTAATTCTACAACAAGGATATTACAGTCGTCTCTATCAAGAACAAACCCATATTCAAAGTTAGATTTTGTTGTTGTGCTTTAGCACAAAAAATGTCGATACTACCTGATCACTCATCTAAAGGCGGGTAACATAAATCAATCTCACTCACTAACCAACCTCCAAAACTGTTGAGAAATTCGCTAATTTTTACTCGCTCATCAATGGGGTTTATCGCCCAAGTTAATGCTTGATACATTTGAGATTTTTGTTGAGGAAAATAACGCGAAAATAGTTCATAGCAAGGATACAAATCCCGAGTATAACATTGAGCCGTTTCCATAACAATTTCAAACCCAGATCGAACCATTCGCTTCATGATCCATTGACAGATTTTTTCTACAGTTCCAGATTGAGTTTCATCTAACTGTTGTAAATCGATTATTACTCGTTGTAAATCTTGTTCTAAATCAAACGCATGACTAACAGCATTTATATCCGGTTTACAGGGGGGAAACTGTAAACTAATATCTTCGCCCCAAACACAAGCCGCTTGAGTTTTGAGTAACATTCTGAGGTTGTGATAACTGTCTAAATTCAGGTTTAACAAGCAGTCAGATTCTAACGCTTTTAATTCTACCCCAGTACAAAAAGGATACTGGAATTTTAGCTGTTCTTGAAAGCTGTCAAACCAAGAATCATCCAGTTGTGATTTTTCTGTATTAACAACTGCAAAACTGTCAAGATCAGAAACCCCCGAAATCGCTTTTCCGACAGCGACTGAACCCCTGATATAAATACTATCAATGGCATGATGCCAATAATTTTGATAGGCTAATATTACCTGATCAACCAGTAAGCGCCATTCAGGAGTAATTTTGTTGATACTGGCTTCACGGATAATAAACCCCGCTTCATCAACAGCCAATATTTTACCAATTGCTAAAATTTCTCCCATTTTACCAACTTCTTAATCTTATAGTTTAACTCATATTAATTAGATTAACCTCAAAAATTGACATCAAGATAACCCCTATCAAAAACTCAGTCATCTCCGGTTGATTAATGCGTGTTATGGGGGCGGGGCGGGTTTAAACAGTGACCAGTGAACAGTAAACAGTGACCAGTAGGGGCGGGTTGCGAGTCAATCTATGTTTTCCTAGAAATAATAGACATAAACCCGCCCTCAACAGTGACCAGTAACCCGTGATAACTGTAAAAACTGATAACTGATAACTGTAAAAACTGGTGAGTCAGCGCGGTCTTGGGGGTTTCCCCCATGAGCGACTGGCGAACCCGGAGGGTAACTGATAACTGTATAACTGTAAACTGTAAAAACCCGCCCCTACGCTTGAGATGATTGATTAACCGGACATGATATCAGTTTCTCATACTCCCCCTAAAAAGAGGAGGCTATGGGTTTTCAGGAGACGGTTAGAATGAGGTTAATAGACCTCAGAGTGAACGTTTAAAATTCACTAAAAGCCCATCTTTTGGATGAGGAGTCGGTGTAACGGTCATCTCTAAATCTTGATTCGGAAGCAATTCCCACTCGTATTCCCGCAACAACATTGTAGCTAATATTTTCATTTCTAATTTAGCAAACTCTTTCCCCAAACATTCTCGCATTCCACCCCCAAATGGAATATAACCATAGGGTTGTTCTTGGGTGTTTTCAGGAGAAAATCGATCAGGGTTAAATTTTTCAGGTTCATTGTAAAGGGTCTGATCTTGATGAGTTCGTCCCACTTGATAAAGAACAGACCAACCTTTCGGAAGGGTATAACCGTTGAATTCACAAGTTTCTATAACTTCTCGAAATGCACCTCCCACAGATGGAATAAACCGCAATACTTCTTTGATGACTTGATCTAAATATTGCATTGATTTTAACTGTTCAAAGGTGATAGGTTCTGTTAGTTGAATTTGCTGTTGTTCTAATTTGGCTTTGGTTAAAACATCAGGATGTTGGGCGAGAAGATAACAAAAAGCCGTAATACTAGAGGTTAAAGTTTCATGTCCTGCAAATAATAGTGTTAAAATTTGGTCTTTGAGTTCTTCTACACTCAAACTCTTTCCATCATCATCTTTTGCTTGTAGTAATAGCCCTAACGCATCTTCTCTAGGCTCAGTTTGTTGTTGACGTTGACGAATAATACTTTCAATTTTATTCAATAATTTTGTCCGACAATTTAAGGCTTGATTAAATTTCGTTCCCGGTAGACGCAAGGGAAGTGTAAATAATCCCTCTCCCCAGATTTCAAACCATTCAGCCATTGAGGTTTCTGAAGCACTTTCTTCTCCAATTAACAATTTACACGCCACATCAAAAGTATATTTTCGCAGTTGCGGATACCAAGCAAAAGTTTTCTGCTGTTCCCAGTTTTGCAAGTAACGGCGAGTCAGTTTTTCCATTGTCGGAACATACCCCGCTAACGCCCTCGGTTGAAAGGCTTGGGCTAATAATTTGCGGCGAGATTTATGAATATCTCCGGTTTGAATTGACAGAGCAGCTGGCCCTAAAAGTGTTTTTGTACTGGGCGGCCAATTACTTTCAAAATATTTTTTTTCATTGGTAAAAAGAAACCGATTTGCCTCACTTCCTATCATTACTATCGTGGGGCGACCAAATATATTTGTTTTGAAGACTGACCCATATTTTTTATGTCGTTTATCAGCAAAATCTGCATCTCGCAGAAAACTAAGGGTTTCTCCAATGAGCGGTAAACCAAAATTACCAGGGGGAGTTGGATGAGTTTGTTTTTCTGGTGTTGTTGTCATTATGCTTGAGTGTCAAGTTCTACTATAAGTTAGTTTAACAAATTGGTTAGGTTTTAAAAACCCCGTTTCTCCAAGAAACCGGGTTCTTGGGGAAAAGTTGTTGGGTGGGTGACAACTGATAGGTTAACTGTTATATTTAATAACTCTTTGATGTCATCCCCCTACTGGTGGAATTACCAATGTTTTGATGTCACCCACCCTAGTTAGTGGGGAAAATACCCCAACCCATTTAACGCCAATATTCCCGCCCCATAAGCAGGTTCATAACGCGGTAAAATAACCTTAGCAGTCGGGGCGACACGGTTTAAAGATTCAATGTATTTTGAGTGAAAATGGTTCATTCCTTGAAAGACTCCGCCGATAGTGACAATTTCGACAGTTTCATCGGGTTCAAATAAACTGTGGATGGCTATTTTTGTTGCAAAAACTAATTCTTCTATCGCTGTATTAATAATATGATTGGCGATTTCATCTCCATCTCTCGCAACTTGATCAACAATTTTAGCTAAACTTGCGATTTGTTGAACCGTCCATCCTCGTCTATACACAACTTCGATTAAAGATTCAATATTGGTGAGGTTTAAATGGTGTTTAAAGGCTGAGATTAACTGAGTTGAACCTAAGCGCCCATCATGGGATTTTAAGGCGGCTTTTAACCCCGAAATCGCGATAAAATACCCGCTTCCTTCATCCCCTAATAGATAACCCCAACCCCCAACCCGTTTCGTTTTTCCTTGGCTGTTTTGTCCGAATATTTGCGAACCTGTTCCAGCGATTACAACAATTCCAACTGAATGACCTAAACCCCCAACTAAAGCAATAATACTATCACTTTTAATCCTAGTCGAATTTGCAGTTAATTCCCAATTTATTGATGATTTTAAGTTTATTTTTACTTGTTCAACTAGGTTATTAATAACGTTAAAATCCTCTTGACGACCAACGCCAGCGAGTCCAATTCCTAATCCTTGAATTAAAATCTTATTATAATTTTTGTCATCTAAAAAACTATAAATTGCTTTATTAATAGCGGTTTGAATTGCTATTTTTGTAGCATCAATCCCAATGGTTTGATAATTGGATGAGCCAGATTTTCCACGACTGAGAACATTTCCAGTTTCATCCATTAATAAACAAACCGTTTTCGTACCCCCGCCATCAATACCCAACACATAAACCATATAAAATAAGCAATTCAGAAGACAGAATCAAGCCCAATTCTCAAGATAAAAAAACACCAAGACACAAGGAACACCAAGAAAGAATCTTCCTGTCTTTGTGTCTTAGTGGTAAATTTCTCCAGACTCCCAAAAGCTGAGGAAAAAAACAGCAAGAAAGAATCTTCCTGTCTTTGTGTCTTAGTGGTAAATTTCTCCAGACTCCCAAAAGCTGAGGAAAAAAACACCAAGACACAAGGAACACCAAGAATGAATCTTCCTGTCTTTGTGTCTTAGTGGTGAATTGATCCATGAATCAAGGGTTTTTTGGGTGAATTTAGGAAGCAATAATCAGTTTTTTCGCTCGTTCAGCCCTGGCTTCTGCTGAGTCCATCACTTCGGGGAATTTATCAACAATTTCCCCTGGATAATTTTCTAACAGTCGAGTCGATAAAGAAACCCGACGCCGCCCTTCTTCGAGGTCAATAATCATCGCTTTTACGAGTTGACCAACAGGGAATAAATTCGGGAGAGAGTCGATATATTTTTGGCTGACTTCTTTAATATGAATCAATCCCGTCACGCCATCTAAATCGACAAACACACCAAACGGTTTAACGCTGCTGACTTTCCCTTCAATGAGTTGACCGACTTGAAGTTGACCAAAACTGACAGATTCAGACGCCATGCGTTGAGAAAAAACCAGTTTATTGCGATCGCGATCTAGCTCTAAAATATTAACGGTGAGCAATTGATCGATTAAACTATTTAAGTCATCCTTTTCTATCAAATGGGAGCGGGGAATAAATCCACGTAGGGAGTCAAATTCTACCGTTACGCCGCCTCGGTTCATCCCGGTTACTCGGACTTGAAAGCTTTGATTGTGCGTTTGAGATTCACTCAGTCTATCCCAAACTTGATCGAGTTCTAGCTGTCGAATGGAGAGGAGAACTTGACCTTCTGCATTTTGTTCACGAATGACTAAAAACTCTCGTTCTTCTCTAAGCGGTAGAATTTCAGATAAATCTTCTACATCGGCTAAAGATGCTTCTCGACGGGGTAAAAAACCGGGAGATTTGCCACCAATAATGTCAACATAGACTCCATCGCTAGCATATTCAAATATCTGGCCCCGTACAACCTGGCCTTTTCGTAGGTCATAGTCATGCTGTTCTAGGGCTTTTGCGAAATCATCAAGTGAGAAAGATGTATTTTTCGTATTCATAGGAGTTCACAAGAAAACAAAGAATCTATCAATTGGGCTACTTTTTTTTATTCCTACCCCCCTTTCCAACTCCGCCCAACTCCTGCGATTAAAGTGTCTGGATATTCCAATATAGCTAATTCTGTCACCAACAGGTCGCCATTGTCGGATAAAGTTAATCAGTGTCAAACTCAACTGACGAGGATTTAGGCAGCCTTGAGTTCCTGGCTAAAAAGCTGTTGAACCTGTTTCCAAGCGTCTTCTGCGGCGTCAGGGTTATAGCTATCGCGTTGATCGCAGAAGAACCCATGAGTCGCTGGGTAGCGAAAAATTTGATGACGAATTTGATGCTGTTTCAACGCAGCTTCAATTTGATCGACTTGTTCGTTGGGAATGAGGGGATCTTCTGTCCCAAAAAAACCATAAATGACTCCGGGAATTTCCGATGTCCGGCTAACCGTCGGTTCACCACCGCCTGGGGTTCCCGTGACAATTCCCCCGCCATAAAACGAAGCCGTTGCCTTAATATCAGGTAAGGTGGCTGCTAGGTAAACAACATGACCTCCAAAACAAAATCCAATCGAACCGAAGCCATCGGCTTGAACTGATTCTAACGTTTTCAGATAGTTAATCGTTGCTTGAACATCGCTCTTGAGTTCTGAGGCTTTGGTTTGTTCCTTGTATTTGCGACCCAATTCTAGATCTTGATTGCTGTAACCGACCTCAAAACCAGGAGCTTGACGTTGATAGATGGCCGGAGCGATCGCCACATAACCTTCTTTCGCAATTCGTTGGGTAACAGAGCGAATGTGATCATTGACCCCAAAGATCTCTTGAATCACAACAACGCCTGGAAATCTTCCCTCGCCAACAGGTTCAGCTAAATAAGCGGCGATCTCTAAGTCCCCGTTAGCCACCATAACATTAGCCGTGCGAATTTCTAAATCTGACATAATTCTCAATAGGTGGAGCTTCTACATCAAAATATTTTTGCCTAAGATGAATCTTGAGTAAACTACTCTATAGTACAGGTCATTGCCCCTAAATCGACAAGTTACTCATATTCCGACACAGACCCATGACAGCACAGATGGCCAGTTGGCGACGTCTGAGGCTGACTTTAGGAGATTCGTATGGTTCAGTTCTATATTCAGCCAGATAGTGACATTCCTGCCTCTAACCAGTTATTTAACCAAATTCGCTTTGCGATCGCCTCTCGGCAGTTTCCACCGGGACATCGCTTACCGAGTACCCGTCAACTCGCGATGCAAACTGGGCTGCACCGTAATACCATTAGCAAAGTCTACCGCCAGCTTGAAGATAGTGGTTTAGTCGAAGCTCAAGCCGGATCAGGGATTTATGTGCGGGCTTTGGGTCACGAAGGAGGTTCTCGGCTGAATTCGCCCATTCTCGAACATTATCCCGAAGCCAACAAAGTCATTCAACGGGGTTTAGATGAACTCCTCTCCCAAGGGTGTACCCTCAATGAAGCCAGAGAACTGTTTTTAGCCGAGATTGACTGGCGACTGCGATGCAGTGCGAGAGTTTTAGTCACCGCCCCGATGCAAGATATTGGCATTGGACAATTAATGGCCCAAGAACTCGAACAAGCGTTACGAATTCCGGTGCAGTTAGTCCCGATTGAACAATTAGCAGCAACCATTGAGCAGGTGCCATCGGGAACGATTGTCACCAGTCGCTATTTTATCGGCCAAGCGGAAGCGATCGCGGCGCCGAAATCGGTGCGGGTGATTCCTATCGATATCTATGATTATGCTCGTGAAATTGAACTGGTACAAGATTTACCCAAAGGAACCTATTTGGGGATTGTCAGTCTCAGTTCCGGGTTACTGCGAGCGACTGAGGTGATTATTCACAGTCTACGGGGTGAACAAGTGTTGGTGATGACGGCTCAACTGACGGATGCTTACAAGATTAACGCGATTGTTCGTAGCGCTCGGGTGATTATCTGCGATCAAGCCAGTTTTGAGACGGTGAAAGTTTCGGTTCAAGCCAACAGAGACGAAATTATCCGCCCTCCTCAACTGCTCTGCTGTGAAAATTATATTGGTGCTGAGTCGATCAATTTACTAAAACGGGAGTTGGGGTTGAAATAATAGAAATTGACAACTACTCCTTTAGAATAAACTGCAACTGGTGTTAGACGCCTTTAGGCTATCTTCTGCGATGAATTTCCCCAGGTCAACCTCAAACTAACGTTATGCAACCTTCTATCAATCTCAGACAAGCGATCGAACAACGGCGGGCGGCTCGGGCTTTTAAACGCGATCTGATTCCCAGCGTCATTCTACAGGAAATCCTCAGATTAGGCTTACAAGCCCCTTCGGGATACAACCTTCAGCCCTGGCGGTTTATTGTTGTTCGCAGTCTGGAAAACAAACAAAAGCTGAGGGCTTGTGCATCGAATCAGCGCCAGGTGGAGGAAGCGCCCGTCGTGTTAATTTGCTGTGGCGATCGGCGTGTGAATCAATCGGATTATATCGAATCGGTGATTGAACTGGGTAAAAGCGAATCCGCGATCAATGATGCCTATGCTGATTTTATCCGATCCAGTATTCCGGCGTTGTTTGAAAAGCATACCAGTTTTGAATCTCTCGAAGCTTGGATCAACCGCCAGACGATGTTAGCAGTTGCTTATCTGATGATGGTCGCTCAAAGTTACGGGGTTGACAGTTGTCCGATGGAAGGATTTGTTACAACTCAAGTTAAAGAAGCGTTTAAAATTCCAGAGGAGGTGGATGTTTGTTGTATCTTAGCGATGGGATATGCAGCCGAACCTTTTAAACAGTATGGCGGACGCTTTAGCTTACAACAGGTTTGTTATGGAGAAACCTATGGTGAAGTTTTAGAAATTTAAAGTGATGATTTCTACCAAGAGAAGCTTTAAGGATGAATAAAATTTCTCACGATAAAACCGTTTGATCAGACCCAATGCCCGATTGTAGCATCCGAGGATAACCTATGAAAACAGCACTGAAAGCCCGACCTGAAAAACAGCAAAAAGCTCAATCAAAAACTCATCTTCATAACCCGAAGAATTCATCGGTCGAAACTCAACAACCCCTGGATGAATTAGCCAGTCTAAATCCGTTTTCAGATTGGGAAGATAATCCCTTTGACCCCAAAGATTTAGAGGAAATCAATTCAACCCCTCAAGAGCAGGAAAAGGACGAAGATTTAACCGAAAATTCTGTTGAACCTCCCCCCAAAAATTATTTACTGACCCCTCAAGTGGGGATTAGTTTATTGGCGATCTTTGGTTGTGTTTATGTTCTGACCCGTCCTTGTGTGATTGGGGAATGTCAGGTGATTGACACCGCTAAACAACTCGGTCAAAAGTCTGAAGAAACGATTGAAACAGTGACGACTTCTAAAGCCCCAGGAATTGCTAAAGAACAGTTAGATACAGCCATCAAACAACTCAACAGAATTCCCTTTTGGTCGCCCTATCATCGCCAAGCCAGAGCGCTTTTATCGGTTTACCAACCCCAATCTAAAGAGTTAGAATCGGTCGTCAAAGCGTTGTGGATAGCGGGGTTAGCCTCACAAGAAGCTCAAAACCCTCCCTATGGGGTAGAAGATTGGGACAAAATTAAGTCGAGATGGGAACAAGCCATCGCTCAACTCGAACAAGTTCCCCCAGAAAATACGATTTATCCTTTTGCGACTGATCGACTTCAACAATATCGGGCGAACTTAGCTGAAGTGAGAGGACGCCTCGCTCTAGAGCGCCAAAGCCGTCTCACCCTCGCTGAAGCCAAAAAAGCCGCTCAAGTCGCTCAAGCCCGTCAGGGAGTCGCTAGAGGCGTGGAAAGTTGGCAATTGGTTTATGATACCTGGCAAAATGCAACGAATACTCTGGCTTCTATTGTACCGGGAACAACAGCTCATCAAGAGGCGCAACTTTTACTCGCTCGCTATCAGCCTAAATTAGAAGATGCTCGCGATCGCAAAACCATTGAACAAGTCGGACAGGATGCTTTCACTCGTGCGGTGAATAACGCCGATCAAGCCCAAATCTTTGCAGAGCGAGGGGCCTGGTCAGAAGCGGTAAAATACTGGTCTCAGGCGATGACTTATGCCAAACGAGTTCCGGTGAGCAGTTCCTACCATGTCGAAATGCAGCCGTTGCTCACATCTTATACAGAATCTTGGAAACAAGCCGAAGCTGAAAATAAAGTGGCTTCTCGAGTCAATAAAGCCCGTCAAGATTTGAAAACCGCTTGTACAGGTTCACCTACCATTTGTAGTTATAGTGTCAATCCTGATTTAATTACCGTTCGATTAGCACCGGATTATGTCGGCAAGATAGAAGACACTGCAATTACAGGCGATCGCAGTGGAAATCCCCAAAAACGCAATGAAGCTGAAAAACACGTTCAAACGTTAAAAATTGCCCTCGAAGCAATTAGTGATAATGCGAAAATTCCCCTTGAAGTTTACAAGCCAGATGGAAAAAAAATTGGCGTTCACCTTCCACAATAATTAACACATTGTAGGGGCGCTGCGATTTGCGCCCATTAAAATACTTCGTGTCTTTGTGTCTTCGTGGTTTGTTTTGCGATCATATCGAGTCCGGTTGATTATCCCTAATATTCGGCAGGGCCGGGTTTAGTTCAATCCCTGACTGGTATCAGATATCTTACAGAACCCGCCCCTACAGGAATTACATTTTAATCAAAAATCATTGTTTTTGAGAGAAAATGCCTGTTAAAAGCCTTTTATGTTCCTCAACAATATTATCGGGAATGGAATCAAAAACTTGTATTTTTTCCCCTTCTTGGTTAGACTCAGGCAGGGGAGAATTAGGCGTACATAAAAACACTAATCCCACCGACCAACCAAACCCTCGTTCTTTTTCTTCACTCGGATATTCGAGATAATCAATAAATTTTTGTTTTGTCACTTCAATGCTTAATTCTTCCCGGGCGATGCGTTGAATAGCATCCTCAATATATTCTTTATAAAAAACCGTACCCCCCGGAAGATGCCAAAGATTATTCCAAGACGCATCTTTTCTCAAGGTGAGAACAATTCCGTTTTCTGTTTGTACAACAACTTCTACAACCAGTCGCGGAACCTGGGAATAAATGGCTTTAAATTCTTCGTAAGAAAAGGGTTTTTGACGAGTCATTGTATTGATTTTATTGAACAAAAGACAATATAACGAAGATAGTTTTGATAATTTGGGGATAGTTATTCTGCGTGACTTCTAAAGTAGGTTGTTAAACTCGTCTATGGTGAGATCGGCTTGACGTAGAATTGCATGAAGTGTACCTTTGGCAACAGTTTTGTGGTTGGGTACTGTGAGTTGTGTTTTAGGATTATCCCGAACCAAGGTGATATGACTACCCCGTTGTCGATAGAGAACAAAACCAACTTTTTACAAGGCTTTAACGCACTGCTTACCGGAAACAATGGGAAGTTTACTCATACCCGCACAACTTCGATAGTATCTGGTGGAATGGGTTCACCGCGATCGCGCAATACTTCGATATGCAGATCAATTGCTTCTTTAATATTGTTGAGAGCATCAGTGCGGTTTTCGCCTTGGCTAATGCAACCCGGTAAACTGGGGACTTCTGCAATGAAGTAGCCGTCTTCATCCCTATAAAGCAGAACGGTGCGTGAGTTAACGATAGAATTTACCATTGATGTGAATCGTGATTGTTTATTACCAATAATAGCCGATTTTCTTGACATCTAGTTTCAAAATTATTCCATTTAAATCGCTGACTCTCGATCTCTATACAAAGTAGGCTTACTGATGGCTATTTCAAAAGGATTCGGTTTCTTCTTCATAGTCGTAGATGGTCAGACCGAGAATTTTTAGATAGGCGCGATCATCGGAGTTTAATTGGGGCTTGTCTAAAATTTTGTTAATTTGTGCTTGCGTGGCTTGGTATTCAAGTTCATTGGTTATCGGGCGAGGGGGAAATGCGGTAATGAGTTCTAAATAATAAGGGCTAGGAGTCTTTAAACCACTCGTCATTTTTCCATTTCTCCTTGCTATATTCTGCGTGGGTCAGAACTGAGCGAATAAACACCATTCTATACTCATAATCAATGTATGCGATGAGACGATAGCGGTTGCCAGCAATATTGAAGACTGTAAAGTTCTCAACAATATCTGCGGAGGGGAAAATTTGCTGTAGTTCATTCAATGAGGCAAATTGATCGGCGGTAATACGTTGATACCAAAGCAACAGAGGAGACTGGGCATCAGCGTGTTTTTCCCAGAATTTCCGCAATGCTTTACGACTAATGACTCTCATTGATTAAACCACGATTTCTCGAATCTTCCAGCTACCACCTTGCTCACCATTATTTAAAAGATCTCTGCTCTGCCAGAATTAACCCCCTTTCATCATTCATAATTCAGCATTCATCATTCACGAATGATTCTTAAAAAGACTTGTAACCCTCCTTTTTACTCACTAACCTGCAACATTATACCATGTGTCTATAATTTTGTAATAATTAACCCCAAGGCGAAATGAGATAAGGTTTGATATCAGAAGATTTAATAATATTATTAAATTTATGTTCATCAAAATCACAGCAATATTTTTCCAGGTAATGCTTCAAAATGCTTTTGCTATTATTGATTGCCTCAACTTCGGAGTTTCCAAATGCTACAATCGCTTCCTTATTGGTATAAATAGTTTTTACAACAGGAGATGCTCTTTGTAAAAGAACATCACTAAATAATATTTGGCTTATATAAATCGGATCTTCATCAACTGGGTTAGTAATATAAGTATTATTAGTAATTTTTCTATATTTTTCTCTAATATCCCTCAGATCATCAATCAAACCACTACTCTCTTTTTTAGAAATTTTAAAAAACATCGTAAAATCAAAGTTGTCTTTTAAATGCTTAATTTTTTCGTTAAAGCTAGTTATAAATTTGTTGTGAGCTTCATTTATACTTTTGCTTTTATAGTTTATCTCCAAAAAATAAATACACAAAACACCATAAACTGAAGTTGTAATAATTGATATGTATGTCGGAACAAAACTTCGTTCATATTGAAATATGGGTTCGTTGTATTTGTCTCCTTGTATAGATAACGATTTTATTTCCTTATTTACATTATTAAAATATTGATAATATTTTTCAATATAGGTCAAAGTTTCTTCAAGCTTGACAGCGTATTTTGATATTAAATCTATTGTAAAATAATCATAAATACCAATCTTGTTGAAAGCGGTGATAAAATATTTGTTATCCTTTAGCTTTTCCAGATACATATCAATATCACCTTTACTTTTATTGATATTTTCATATTTTAAAAATAAATATTTTTCTATCAATTCCAAAAAACGAAATTGAGAATTTATGGCATTCTCAAAAAGAATTGATATTTCTCTTTTTTCTTTTCTCGCTGTCAAATATCTTAAAATTTGATTAGCTCCAAAAATACCGATAACTGTAGATAAAATGGGAAAATTTAAAATATCTTTGTTTTCAACAATAAAGTTTTTAATTGATTGCAAATTACTCCACAAAATCTGAGCGATAAAACCAGACCCTATAAATATTGAGCTTGCGTACAACATTCCCCTTATATTTCTATCGTAAATAAAGTAAACTAATACACTTAGTCCTAAAACAAAACCTACAATTTCCGGAATAATATCTATGATACTATGAAAATAATTATTCATACTCTTTTTTTGTATAAATCCCCGGTGATAAACTGACTAAAATCTTCCTAACCTTCTTTTCATTTTATCTGTTTATGGGGCAGACAGATCAAAATTTAACACTTTGTAAAATTACCACCTTATAACAAACAAGTGCTTTAGCATTTCAACTCCGTATTTTTACGAATGAAATTTTTTATTGTTATAACAACAAGCCGATAGCAGAATTCCGTAAACTCCGGTATGGTTTTTAAGGGCTTTTAAAGCTAAACTCATATTAGAAACAAAATCCAGACATTAACACAGGAGAAATACTAACTTATGACAGATACATCTACATATATTATTCAGCCTGGAGATCATATTTATCGGTTGCATGAAGGCTATTCTCATCATGGTATTTACTGTGGTGACATCACTTATAACAACAGACATTATAAAGATGTGGTTATTCATTACGACAACAAGAGAAAGATCAAGGGACTTTCTTTTGAAAAATTTGCAAGAAATCAAGATGTGTATTATTTGCTTTACAAAGATGAAGTTTGTCTTAAGTCTGAGACAGTAGTTCACAGATCTATTAATAAATTAGGTGAAACCGATTATGACCTTTTTTGGAATAATTGTGAACACTTTGCTCACTGGTGTAAAACAGGTAAAAAAATTTCAAGTCAAGTCAATAATTATGTTGAACAAGCAACAGGTTATATAATTGCTGGTGCAACAGCAGGATTATTACCTCTTTCCGTTCCTGCACTGGGTGCAATGGCAATTGGCGGAGTAGTGGGTTATATTGGGGGAGCATTAATTAAAGGAATCTTTATGGACTCTGAAGATTACAAATACGATTAACTATCAACGTATCAACAATTAAAATTTAAACTTTATGATTTTAATATATCCCTATTTTTGGCACTAGGGATGTGTTTTTTTTATGGTTTTATAGTTAGTATTTTTTGATTGATGACCATAAAAACTGTTGTTGGTGATTTTTATCTACAGACTCTAAACTTGAATTGACTGATAAACTTCATCGAGTTTTGCTTCAACGGCGGGAGGTTTTGAGGTAAAACGAATATAAAACTTTCCACTTTCCGCAGGTTTTTCTAAGACTTTAGCATAAATATCTTCTCGCATTTCGGGTAATTCTGATTTTAAATTCAGTTTAATATTGGTTAACATTGTCGGTAAAGATTCACTCCCTGTTATGGCGAGAATTAACGCACCTTTATTAGACAGTGCTAAAATTTCACCGGGAAACAAATTTTCACCAACGTGTTTTCCTTCTAAAATCGTGTAGTAGAGGAAAATAGATTCAGACAAAGGATAAAAGATTTCTTCTTCTTTATGAACAAAGAGATTGTATTTGTCGCGAATTCCACCCACCTCATAAATGTTAATTGGACGTTTAACACCTTTCGGTTGAACTAACTTCTGATTTTCGATTTCTATCAAATCTTCTCCCGCTTCTTTTAACGTTGTTTCTGAAATAATAATTTGTCCGCCAGTGGTATAAGATTCTATTCGATAGGCGAGATTAACTTGACTTCCAACAACACCATATTTTGTACGTTTTTCTGAACCTAAATTCCCGACAACCACTTCCCCGGTATTAATTCCAATTCCCATTTCTAACGCATTCAAATCCCAAGCTTCGATTTGTTTATTGACTTCAACCATTGCTAATTGCATCGCTACTGCACAAGCGATTGCTCGTTTTGCATCATCTGGACGTTGAGTCGGTGCGCCAAATAACACTAATATTCCATCTCCCATAAATTCATCAATCGTTCCCTGATAATCAGTAATCACATCTGCCATTTTTGATAAATAAAAATTGAGAACTTTGATCACTTCTTCAGGAGATAACCGTTCAGAAAGAGCTGTAAATCCTCTTAAATCCGAGGTTAAAATTGTAATTTTGCGACGTTCACCACCTAACTGTAATCCCGTCGGACTTTCTAATAACGTAGAAACAATTTCATCACTGAGATAACGCCCAAAGGTTTTCCGAATTTCTGCCGCGCTGCGGGCGACATAAGCGGTAATAGCGATCGCCGAACCCGACAAAGCTAAAAAAGGCGGAATTACCGGAATCCACCACCCTTGTAAAAAACCCAGATAACTGCTTGAAAATAAGACTCCGGTAGCGAGGATAAAAAAGCCGATTTCTCGGAATAAAAACCGCTTGACATCACGGGATGAACGCAATTTCCAGGTTAAACTCGCCCCAATAGCCGACCAGATTAAAATCCATTGCCATTCTATCAGTTCAGACCAAGTTTTAATTAAAGGGCGATTGTCTAAGGCTGCACTAATAATTTGGCTAGTAATATTGGCATGAATTTCCACACCGGGAATGCGTTGATCTGCGGCTTGTGTGTAGGGCGCGGCGAATAAATCCTGAAAACTTTCACCGACTGATCCGATTAAAATAATCCGATCCCGTCCCCAATCCGGCGCAACTTTCCCTTCTAAAATATCACGATAGGGAACCGTTTCAAAGGTTCGTATTGGCCCCCGATAGTTAATAAAAACCTGATATCCTCCCGCATCCGCCCTCACATAACCACCATCATTCGCTTCAAAAGGCGTAAATATAATATTGCCAAATTTCCACCAATTATCTGTCCCGTCTACGACTTGAGGAGAAATACCATCGGCTTGTAAATACAGCATCGCCACATACAACGAAAAACTGTAATAAGTGTTTCCATCTTGATTGTTTTGAACTAATAACGCCCGTCGAACGGTATTATCTTTATCCAGAATCAGATCATTCGCACCTGCTTGTCCTTTTTCTTTGAGTGTGGGGGGCGGTGCAACTCGTTGGCGTAATTCATCCCCAATCACTTTTTCTACACCCACTAAATTCGGGGTAGATTTAAAAATTTCGACTAATTCTTTGTGACCCGGTTCATAGGGTAAATCCCGATAAATATCTAATCCAATCGCCCTTGGTTGCATGGCGATTAATTTCTGTAATAAGTCCGCATAAACGCCATCGGGAACGTATCCCTGACCGATATATTTCATATCAGCTTCATCTAAACCCACAATCACAATGCGTTCATCTGGGGGTTCAGGGGGGCGAAGTCGCATATATTGGTCATAAACAGACCATTCTAAAGGTTCTAATATCCCTGTCAAACGCAGGAGAATGACGACCACTGCCATTGATGGGGTTGTGATCCAAACTCCCCGCCAGTCCCACAAAAGACGCTTATAGGTAGCCCACATTCTGCCATCCCTCAATTATTGTTCGGCTGGGCTGGGGGTTGCTTCTGAGTCTTCGACACAACAAGGGGTGAGGGGGGCTGAAGCAATGATCGCATCGAGTCCAACGGATTTTAGGAGTTGTTCCCATTCAGCTTGGTTTGATTGGCGCAACTTGGCTAATATCATTAGTGTATCTTGCCAAATTCGTTCCTTAGCGTAGAGTTGCGCTTGTTCGAGGGGTTCAGAGGCTGCTTCTATTTTGGTTTTCAGGTCTTCGCTGAGTTCAGTTCGGGTGATTTTCCCTTCAACAAATTCAACTTTTTTGGGGTCAGTCGCACTACACAAGACAATAAATTGCCACTGGTAGGTTTTGCCGACTTCTAATGAAACGGTTTCGGGTAAACTGACTTGTACAATTTCTGCTTGATTTGGTAAGTCAAAAGTCTCGCTATATACATCGTCTCCGGCTTCGCTGACCATGATAAATTGTCCTTGTTTAGCCGTGTTTTCCGGGACGAATATAAACAAATCTGGATGAGCTGAAATCGTGACTTCTGTTTCACTTTCTAGGGGTCTTAAAGCCGTTAGGGGTATTTCTCCTTTTGTGCAGATTTTGCCCTCCTCATCGTTTCCCCGGGTACCGCCTCCTGCTGAACTTTGCGCCCCACTGCGAGTCGGTGCGGGAGGAAATTCTAAGCTAATTTGCATCTGGGGTTGTAAGTTGGGAGAAGATGCTAAAGGAACTTTTGCCAGACTAACCGCAGTTGGGGATAATAGTCCTACTACAAGACCGAATAGGGGAAGTGCTTTCATCGTCATAACCATCTTTTCTCCTCTGTATCACCTTGTATTAATTTCAATCTCTTCAATCAAGATTACGGATTCTTTTGTTGTGTATGATTAATATTGGCGGACGAAAGTTGCATATCGGCTATCTGAGATTGGTCCAGGTTTCCCTGAAAAGCCCTAATAGCATTGATTATAAGACTTTGATTAATCTTTTTTCATCTGAGGCGTTATTTTTGGGGTGTTAGGTTCCTACACTGACCCATCCAACGATGAGTCAGATGGGTGACGCGGATCTTTTTATTCTGATAAGTCTCCAAATTCATTTCGATATCGGTTTAAGAGTTCTTCCATTTCTTTCAATCGTTGTTCAGCTTGTTCAGCACGAATTTGGGCTTGTTCAGCACGAACTTGGGCTTGTTCGAGTTGATTTCTCACTTCTGAATAGGTTGCAAAGGCTTCTCCGTTGGGGAGATAAATTTGTAATTCTTCCTCAGCCGGAACAAAGCGAATTTGCAAGCGGGGACTCACCCAGTTTTCCATTTCTTCGATGACTGAAAGGGAAAAGTTTTCATTGTCATTATCTGAACGTATCCAACCGCTTAAGTCATTTTTTTGCGGATCATAAATGTAATATTCTTCCACTCCATAACGCGCATAAAATAACAGTTTTTTGTTCATTTCTTTTAACGTGTTACTGGGAGAGAGAATTTCAAAAGCAACTTGTGGTGCAGTATTATGTTCTTCCCATTGTTTGTAAGATCCTCGTTCTCCTTTTTCCACTCCAAATGCAACCATAATATCGGGTGCTTGACAAATTTGCGGATAACCTTCAACGGGATACCATAATAAATTCCCTGCGACAAACACTTGAGGGTTATCCGCAAATAACCAATCTAGGTTATATTGAATAACCGTAATCCAGCGAAATTGTAGAGTATTATCAGACATCGGTAAACCGTCATCTTCTGGGTAATAAATTTTAGATTTAGTTGAGGATTGAACGGGTGCAACCATCGATAAAACCTCGCTCATAGGACTATATCAATTTACTTTAACATATTTAAATTTCTATTTTTGCCAAAGTTTAATAGTGCGATCTTTACTCCCACTGACAATCATTTTACTGTCTGGACTAAAGGTAACGGTATAAACTTCGTCGGTGTGTCCGCTTAAGGTGTTGAGTAATTCTCCTGTTGCTAAATTCCAAATTTTTAGGGTACGATCTTTACTTGCACTGGCAATAATTTGACCATCTGGACTAATAGCAACCGCCAAAATATCGCCTGTATGACCTGTGAGAGTCTTTAATAATTGTCCGGTGTTTGCATCCCAAATTCTGACAGTATCATCATAGCCACCACTGACAATAATTTGACCATCGGAAGTAATCGCAACTGTTCGGACTTCATCGGTATGTCCTTCTAAACTATTCTGAACAGTTCCCGTTGTTAAGTCCAGAATTTTAACGGTTTTATCTTTAGAACCGCTAATTAATTTTGTTCCATCAGGACTGAAAACAACGGAGTAAACAATATCAGCATGATCGATAAAGTTATATAAAATAGCCCCGGTTTGTCTATCCCAAACTCGCACGCTGCGATCGCCACTTGCACTGGCTATCGTTTGTTCATCAGGACTAAAAGCGACTGACCAAACGGTGCCTTGATGTTCGAGGGGAAGAAAGAGTTCAGCCGTTTCTAGACTCCATTCTAGGACTCGCCAATAAAAACTTCCTGCGGCTATTTCTCCGCCATCGGGACTAAAATCAACGGAAGTAATTTGAGATAAATCTCCAGCAAAGTTTTGTAATAAAGCCCCTGTTTTTGTATCCCAAACTTTAACGGTTTGATCACGGCTACCACTGGCAATGGTTCGACCATCAGGACTAAAAGCCACTGCACTGACTGACCCTAAATGTTGAGCAAAATCTCGAACTTTAACCTGTCTCCAGTTTAAGGCATCGTTGCACTGTTGCTGAATTCTTTGAACTTCGAGATACTGGGTTGAACGTTCAGGAATTTTGGCGGCTTCATTAATACAGAGTTCGTAGTTTCCCTGTTCTAAAATATTCTGAATTCGAGTAATTTGTTGCTGATCCAACACTCTTTGCTGTGCTTGAGATGCTCGATTTTGCTGCACTCTTTGATATTCAAAAAAGGCAAAAGCAATAGCAGTTATAGCCGCTATGATTGCCCCCAGCAATACCCAGAAACCGGACAATCTTCGGCTGACTCTCGGGCGATTTCGGCGACGATTATTATAACTTCTTCCTTCTGGCTGGGGAGAGTTAAAACGAGAAAATAGGTTCAGAATTTGCTCTCGAGTTGAACGAGGAAGAATGTGTTTTTCAATGAAAGCAACATCTTCATCACTAATTCCTAAAATTTGTTGTAACCGTTGCAGTTCTTCACGGGTTTCAGGGGTAAACGGATACTCTTGCTGCATTGATTCGATTAAGGCTTGTTCGTAACGTTCGCCTTTTTCGCGGTATTTTCGATAGGGGTTTAAAATCTCATCTTCAACACTTTCAGCTTCATCTTTTGTTAATTCTAAACTCAGGCGAAGTTCATCTAAAATCTTTCGCCCAACAATCGAAATATCACCTCGATGATCTGATCGTTGTTTGACTTCTTCGCGATAGAGATCGAGCCGAGCCACTAGAGTTTGAGAGTCTTCATCTAGTCTTCTTAAGGCCGCTAAAACTTCTCCGGCTGACTGAAAACGCTTGTGGTAATCATGGCGGATCATTCTATCGAGAATATCACCCAATTCCGGGCTGACAATTGCTAGATGTCTCCAGACTAATTCATAATTATTAGATAGATTATTTTCTCGTAATCTGCGAAGTTCAAAAATTGGAACCCCCGTTAATGCTTGAATTCCAATCATCCCCAAAGCATAAATATCACTGTTTAAATGGGGATTCCCTTCAAACTGTTCAACGGGCATATATTCAATTGTACCAATCCGAGCGGTGGGGGGATTATGATTTTGATTAATATTGATTTCTTTAACGGCACCAAAATCAATTAAAACGATTTTTCTGTCGGAGTCGCGGCGGATTAAATTAGTCGGTTTGAGATCTCGATGAATCACACCATGTCCGTGAACAAAGAGTAAAATCTCTAAAACTTCAATTAAAATTTGAATAACTGATTCTTCCGGTAAAGGATGACCGGGTAGAATTTCATGGGCGAGAGATTGACCGGAAATATAGGACTCAACGAGAAAAAATTCTTTGCTTTCCTCAAAATACGCTAAGAGTTGAGGAATGCGATCGTGTTGAGAAAGCTTTTCTAGGGTTTGGGCTTCTTGTTGAAAACGACGGCGGGCGATTTTCACAAAGTCAGGATCTTCCGCGACTAAATGTAAATGCTTGACAAAGCACAACGACTCACCCGGACGACGAGTATCTTTGGCGAGATAGGTTTTTCCTAACTCGGTTGACTCAATAACTTTGAGAATTTGATAGCGCCCGTCTAGAAGCTGGCCAATCATGGAAAAAAGTCCTTGACCCTGTACTGATTGATTATGCCATTAAACAGGTACAGACGTGCCATGATACTTCTGTACACAGCACGTCATTGACAATTAGTAATTATCTGTTAGAGAGGTTGAATACAACAACACCTCTAGATTACACCCGATGATCGTTATGTTTTAGACTTGAACGGCAGATTCGTGTTCAACAGAAGTCTCTTCAGGAGAAGTGCGGTTTGTAATTAATCTCGCTCCACCTTGGCGAGTGAAATAACTCCATCCCCACTGAATCATCACCAACAGTTGGTTATCAAACTCAATCAGGAAGAGGATGTGAACAAACACCCACATCATCCAGGCGGTAAAACCGGAGAATTTACCAAAGGTCAAGTTAGCAACGGCTTGATTTCGCCCAATCATGGCTAAGGTGCCATTATCAGCGTAGTGGAAGGGAGCTAATATCCGAGCTTTTAGACGTTGCTGAATCAGTTTAGCAACATAAACGCCTTGTTGTTGGGCGACAGGAGCTAATCCGGGTAAGGGTTCCGAGCCTTGATGGGAGAAGTTCGCCACATCTCCAATCACAAAAATATTCGGATGATTGGGAACCGTGAGGTTGGGTTCAATCAGGACTCGTCCAGAGTTGTCGAGGTTCGCGCCTGTGCGGTTGGCGATCACTTGCGCCATCGGGGAGGCTTTCACGCCTGCTGCCCAGAGAATAGTCGTTGCACCAATGTATTCAACGTGATTATCCACCTTGCACTTGATCGTTACGCCATTTGGATCGATATTCATGGCGCGGGCGTTGGTTCTGACGGTAACACCTAAGCCCTCAAGTTCTTCAGTGGCTTTTTTGGAGAGATCCTCTGGGAAGGTTGGGAGGATGCGATCAGCCCCTTGTAACAGGAGAACCGTCGCTTCAGAGGGATCAATATTGTGGAAACAATCTTTCAAGCCGTGATGCGCCATTTCTGCTAACGCTCCGGCGAGTTCTACCCCGGTTGGGCCGGCTCCGATAACGATAAAGGTTAACAACGCTTTGCGTTTTTCGAGATCGGGTTCTTTCTCGGCTTTTTCAAAAGCTGAAAAGATTCTCCGGCGAATTTCTAAAGCCTCTTCAATGGTTTTCAGTCCAGGGGCGACCGGTGCCCAATTGTCATTTCCAAAGTAGTGGTGTGTCACTCCCGTGGCGACAACGAGGGTATCGTAGCTGAGTTCACCGTCTTTGAGATACAGCTTATTTTCTGCCGGATCTAGATCGACGACTTCCCCCATTAAGACCTGAGTATTTTTGTTTTGACCGATGACACTCCGAATGGGAGAGGCGATATCACCGGGGGATAGATTTCCGGTTGCAACTTGATAGAGTAAGGGTTGGAATAAGTGATAATTCCGCTTGTCAATGAGTGTGACTTTCACCGCAGCAGCACGTCCGAGTTCACGGGCGGCGTGTAGTCCAGCAAAGCCACCACCGATAATGACTACATGATGAGGAGACTGGGTTGTAATACTGTCTAAAGACATGAAAATCCTCTCCTATGAGTTGACAGAGTAAATCGTTTGAGAAAAGGGTTGGGTTGGAAATTCTAACAATCAATTTTGTGCGCGTTTACGTTTATTTTATAATTTAATTCGTTTATTTCTAGTATTGTAGGATACTGATTTTTTTGGTGATAAAAAATACAGATTTTATTGTCAAAATATGGTTCTCTGATAGGAGGAAATTTGCCAAAAGCTAGGAACATTGAACTGCTTTTGATTGACAGATTTAACCCTGTTTTTTTATTCTTATAGAGAATTTTATCCCGGCCCATTTTGCTCTGAAAAACTCGATTTCTTGAGCGAAAATACCTAAATTTTTTTCTAAAAATGGAGAAAAAGACAGCAACTTTTGCCCAGAGGTATCCTTTTACAGTCCGTCTCCGTAAAAACGCGGTAGAATTAACCCCCCCATTTGTAAAGCCTTAAGTAAAGACTCTGTAAAACCCTGGACAAAACGATGGGGGATGAGACAAGCTAGTAAGTAGGTGTACTGAGATCAGCAGTCTATATTACATAACCGTTTCAGAGAAAACACGGATCATGCCAGAGGTGCATGGGCAGTAGGTTCGTAGAAATTCCCTTTGACTCTACGTTATAATATTGAGGAATTCAAAATATGAACGTTCGCGTTGTCACACGTTATGCTGTTGTCGCCCTTAGTGCTGTATTTGCTTGCGGTGCAGTTGATGTCAGTCCTGTAGAAGCAGCTAATTTAAGAAAGTTCGATTTCTCAGGATTATTCAAAACAGCACCCTCTTTTGACTTTACCGTTGATGATCTCACTGTCAATGTTACTGCTAATGCAGAAGATGGTACTGGTCAAGTACGAAGAACCTCCGGGGGATTAGGCGTTTTTGATGGTAGAGGTCGGGGGCGAGAAATTGATGCCGCAGGCGGAATTGAGACTCTATTTTTAGATTTTGGTGAGAAAGTGAGTCTGGTTTCTGCAACCTTCGGTTTCGTTGACAGCAATGACACCTTTAATTTGTTTGTAGAAAATAATCCCCTACTGGTTGGGATGGATATTCCTGATAGCAATGTTTTTGACTTTAGCAGCTTTGACTCGAAGCAAATAAGCGCTCAAACCTTTAGTTTTACTGCTAACCTAAGAAGTGACTATTCGCTTCAAAGCATTACTGTTGCAACGGTTCCTGAACCGACTACTGTTTTCGCTTTAATGGCTGTTGGGGGTTTAGGTTCTCTCGCCCTCAAACGCAAGTCCTAAAGCTATAGCAGTAAGTTCTGGTATCTTGACAAGGATCAAGCCTAATTTTACCACAAAGAAGTTGTAAACACGTTCCCTGCTGATTGCTATATTGTAGAGAGACGTTTCAGGGAACGTCTCTAGTGAAATTAACCGTTAAGCTTTTCGCCGCGAATTGAATAATCTAACAATTCCATCGGATGCTTTAACGCAATAGATTCCCCTTTTAATTTTAAATGTTTGAGAATTTGTAGCGAACATCCAGGGTTTGCAGACGCGATCAGTTGCGCCCCGGTATTCAACAAATTCTCTGCTTTTTGTTGTCCGAGTTCATCGGCGACTTCGGGTTGCAACATATTATAAACGCCTGCACTCCCACAACACAACGCCGCATCAATGGGTTCTCGTAATTTCACACCGGGAATTTGTTGTAACAGTTGACGGGGTTGTTGGCTAATTTTTTGTCCGTGTAACAGATGACAAGCATCTTGATAAACAAGGGTTAATTCTCCATCGGTTAACGGAGATAATGACGCGGTTAACCCGACTTCGGCTAAAAATTCCTGCACATCTTTGACTTTTGCTGCAAAGGCTTTTGCTGTTTCCGCATATTCGGGATCATCTTTCAACATATGACCATATTCTTTTAACGTATGACCACAACCTGCGGCATTAATAATAATAGCATCAACGCCTGTTTCTGCAAAGCTATCTATCATTTGTTTCGCGAGGGTGTGGGCTTGGTTTGTTTGTCCTTGATGTTCCGGTAACGCCGCACAACAGCCTTGACTTTTTGGGATAATTACTTCGCAACCATTGGCGGTTAAAACGCGCACGGTGGCTTCATTAACACTGGAGAAAAATAACCGTTGTACACAACCTAATATCATACCGACTCGATAGCGTTTTTCGCCTTTTGCGGGGATAACCGTTGGTAAATTGTCCTGAAAAGATTTAACGGTAATTTCAGGTAAAATCGATTCCATCGCCCCTAAACGGGGGAGAATTTTGGGGAGTAAACCTGTTGAACGAACTAACTTTTGAATACCGAGTTGTTGATAAATAAACAGGGGAACTAAAAACAGACGCAAACGCTTCGGATAGGGAAACAGATTAAAAATCAGCAACCGTAATATAGAATCGCCTAAATTTCGAGGAACATTCCGTTCTACTTGGGGGCGTGTGGCTGCTATGAGTTTATCATATTGAACGCCTGACGGACAAGTAGAAACACAAGCCAAACATCCCAAACAACTATCAAAATGTTGGGCGGTTGTTGTGTTTAAGGAGGCTTCTGAATTGTTGATCGCATCCATCAGATAAATTCGCCCTCGGGGAGAATCCATTTCTTTCCCAATAACGCGATAACTCGGACAAGTTGCTAAACAAAATCCGCAGTGAACACAGGTATTGATTAAATTAGGATCGGGTGGATTTTTAGCATCAAAACCCGGGAATTCTTCGGGGGAGTTTAGATGAGGATTTTGGGCTAGGAAGTTACTTTCTTTTGCCGGAATGCGTGTGATTTGTTCTAAAGGTTGTTCTGAGGTTTGCATGGTGAATTAAAAGGGGTTTGTTACTCAAAAAAGTTTCAATCAATGGGAAGTAAAACCTAAGACTGTTTTAAATATCTCCAACAAAGCGATGAGGACTGAATAGATTTTGTGGATCAAATTGCTGTTTTATTCGACGCATTAAATCTAGGGCGTTTCCGTTGTATCCCCAAACCTCTAACTGTTGTTTAAAATCAGGAGGCGCGTCTAAAATAGAAAGAAAACCTCCTTTATTATTACACCAATTTCGCAGTTTTAACAGGTGTTCAGGATTAACGGTTTCCCAGCGTAACACCCCTAAACCGACTCCTGCATGAATGAAACCCAAAGCTTGACATTCGTTGAGTGTCGCAACAGCTTCTGTCGGGGTAACTCCGATTTTACAGATGATTTTGGGGCTTTCATCCGGTTGCCAAATCAGTTGTTTTAATTGTTGCCATAAGCGATCATCATCTTGAGTATAACGCTCACCTTTCAAGCCCAACTTTTCACCCACTTCTAATAAACGACTGGCTTGTTGTTCGACACTTTCAGGTAAACTTTGAAAACGAACGATTAACCCCATTTCGCTGCTTTGGTTGAGTTTTTCCATCAGTTGAGGCGAGAGTAAATCAACAGCAACTGGGGTTAAAGCAGAGGATAATAGCGTTTGTGTTGCTGTGGCAATTTCTGTACTGTTTCCGGTTAAAAGGACTGTTTGTGAAGCGGGAGAAACCGGATAAACTCGTAAGGTAATTTGAGAAATGATTCCTAAAGTTCCGTAAGATCCGGTTAATAATTTCATCAAATCATATCCGGCAACATTTTTAACCACTCGTCCGCCTGCTTTGGCAATTTTACCATCAGAACGGACAAAAGAAACTCCTAAGAGTTGATCGCGAACTCCTCGATAGCGTTGTCGCAGTGAACCTGTATCACCAGTTGCAATGATTCCGCCGATAGTAGCGTTTTCAGAATAAGCTGGATCGAGGGCTAAAAATTGCCCGGTTTCTGCTAATATTTGTTGGAGTTGAGTAAAAGACATTCCCGCTTCAATGGTAACGGTTAAATCACCAACAGCGTGTTCAATCAGTTGATTTAAACGTTGGGTACTGACGACTAAATTAACATTTTTGACTAACCCTCCCCAACGCAATTTACTCCGATTTCCACAGGGGAGAATACCGAGTTGATGCTGTTTGGCGTAAGCAATAACGGCGGCGAGTTCAGCTTGATTGTTCGGATAAATGATAGAATTGACTGGAGTTTCGGCAGTAATACTTTGGAAAATGCGGTTTTGATCAATCGGATCAATATCACGACAGGCATAAATTCCAGACTCGCCGACAATGGCTTCTAATTCGCGATGATGATTGGGACTCAAGGGTGAGGTTGGGTTGTGATTAGGAGTTGAAATTAGGTTCATTTAAAGCGGTAATCCATCACACTAAGCGAAAATTGAGATATTCTTATTTTAGAACGACTGCGATCGCATCGAAACAAAATTTAGTTAATCTCAGTTTAACTTGTCCAATTTCTCAGCAAAAAATAATTTTATCGGGTCTCATTTTATTTAAACTATTGAGTAAACATCATGTTGGGGAGATCTCAATGAACACAATAGATATTATGGCATTACTGCATCCAGCGCTTGCTGTGGGCATTGTTTTTCCGATAATTGGCATAGTCGTGAGTCGGGCTTGGCAAACTCGTCAACGACGCATCGAAACCCAAGAAAACAAGCAAAAAAGTAAAATTCCACCGACGGTTGGGCGTGAACATTTAGAAGTGGGGCGTTGGTTAACCAGTAGTGTTGTCGGAGTGACGTTAATTGCGATCGCCTATTCTATTTATTTTAAGGGGGTTTTTAAGGAATTAACACCGGAAAAAACCCCTCAAGCGATTTTGATTATCTTGATTTTTGCTGTAACAATTGCCTCTTTAGTTTTCCTGTATAAAGCCAAACCCAGTCAACCTTTATGGCGAGGAGTTTTTGCGACTTTAACCGGAATAGGATTAGTGATTTTAGGTTCCCAAGATGGTGTGTTTAGACGGGGTTATGAATGGTATGTTTCTCACTACTATTTTGGCATGATTGCGGCGTTGTTGATGGTGATTTCTCTCGCTATTGTACCCGAGATTTATAAAAACAAAAAATGGCGCATTGCACACACAGCGTTAAATTGTATCGCATTGTTGTTGTTTTTTGGTCAAGGAATTACCGGGGCGCGAGATTTGTTAGAAATTCCTCTGAGTTGGCAGCAACAGCATCTCTATCAGTGTGATTGGAATAATAAAACCTGTCCTTCTCAACAGTCACAAATTTTAGAAGTATTTCCAACTCAACTTGTCAACTTAAGTCAAGAAGAAAGAGATATTCGTCCTCAGTAATTTTGCCGGGGCGCACTCGGTTTGCGCCCTGTCGTTTTCTTCTTAATTTTGTGAAAATTATTGTTTCTGAGAGTCTAAATTTGGGGTTTGAGAATCGAGGTTACTACTCCCATTATTTGGCGATTGAGAGAGTCTGATCAGCAAGTCTTTTAATTCAGAAGATAACTCTATAGGAAGACTACCACGAACGTGTAAATCTCGTTTAGGAAAAGGAATCTCAATATTTCTTTGTCGAAATATCGCCTCAATTTGATAATATAAATTACTGCGAATAATTAAATTGCGACTGGGTTGAGAAATCCAAACTCGCAGTTCAAAATCGAGTGAACTATCCCCAAAGCCTTTAAATAAAACTTGAGGAGAAGGCATCGCTAAAATATCAGGATTAACTTTGGCGACATCTAATAAAGACTGTTTAACCGCATCAATATTAGAACCATAAGCAACACCGACAGGAAGACGCACGCCGGAAACAGGATGATCATAATCCCAGTTAATCAATTCTCTTTCTAAAAAACGAGAATTGGGGACAATAATTGAAATCATATCGAGGGTTTTTATCACGGTACTACGAGCGCCTACCCGTTCAACAATCCCTTGATATTCACCAATTTCAATGAAATCTCCGACTTGAATGGGGCGCTCAAATAATAGTACAATTCCACTCCCGAAATTCTTAGCAATATCTTGAAAACCAAACCCAATCCCTACACCTAATGCACTAGCAAGAATAGTCAGAGAACTGAGATCAAGCCCCCACACTTGCAAGAGAACAATTCCACCAATAAAAATTAAACAATACCGAACAATAACAGCAATAAGTTCTTGAGCGCCTCGATTAATTCCAGTTACGTTCAAAATCCGCGATTGTAATAAATCAGTAAAAACTTTTGCAGAAACAATCAAAACCCAAAGTAAGCTAACCAAAAATAAAATATCTGGAATTGAATAAGATTTCTTATCCAGGGTTAGAATTCCCGCAGTAAAGGTTGAAATCAGAGCGCCCGTAATTTGATAGCTTAATCGTCTTGTGAAGGGAAATTGATTGGCAATATAGAGAATTGTAGCCGCCCAAATTCCGACTCTAACACTCGCAAGAGTCAGAGAGAGAAACAAATCAAGACTGCGTTGATGCCTGGGGTTTTCATCTCCATCACTGGGCTTTTCCGGGATAAATCTTAACAAGAATATTCGCAAAGTAGATTGCCAAAATCTTCCTAAAACCCAGTGACAGAAGAGCGCAAAAACTAAAATAAATAGGGAGCGAATAAAAGCGACTTGCAAAAATTTCATGCTGCGTTCTTTCTGAGCTTGAGCTAAAGAATTTTGAAGCTCTATTCTCCAAATTTCTGCTTGTTCTTGCTGAGTATTTCCGGCTTGAGAATCCCGTCCTGTTACCGTCAGCAAATAGCGATTATTAAGCCAAATTGTGGGGGATTCATTGCTGGGTCTAATCTCTATATTAATAGGCTCTTGTGGAGAAGTTGCACTTTGTAATTTTGAATTAATGATCTCGGCTCGTTCTTGAGCGGTAAAATCTTCTGAATAGCTCACCTTAAATAATCGTCTGCCGTCTAGGGTGACAGGTGCCGTATTCTGCTTAAATCCTTCAATCGTCTTTTCCTGAGCGGAAACGGGATGAAAAAACAGGAAGCTACTTAAAGCTAAAATTATTCCGATCAACACCCCGACTTTAAAATCCCGGAAATGAGCAGGTAGACGCAGAAAATTTTGCTTAAATATTTTCAAGTTCATGTCAAAAATTTTCATCATGTTTCTGGTTTTAGTTCAGGTATTTCATCAAATAATGTTCTGCTTTTTTAAAATCGGATCATCAATCTACATGAGTTTGTTCTCCACCGAAACCAGATAACATCCATCAATCCGCCAACTTCCTTTTTCATCGAGTTTCATTAGATAAATGGCTTTCACTGGTTTTCCATTTGGGGAAAGAAAAAGCACAGGTTGACTGGGAACACCTTGAACAACAACAGCATCTTCAAAAATCACGGAACGAGGACGGTAAACAGCAGGATATCCTATTTTCACCATCTGTATAAACTGTTCTGGGGTGCCAAATTTAGCCTGAATTTCGGGACTAGCAAAACTAAAAACAGAAACAGCATCATCTCGTTGAAAAGCTTGGATTTGGCGTTCAATCACAGAACGGATCTCGGTGCGATCGCGATCAGTAATTTGCATAACTTACGTGTTAATTGATACAGGAACAAGAAAGAAACAAAAAAGGGGATGACCGAGTAGACAAAAGATTTCCCTCCTATCAAATTATAGAGAGAACCCCGCAAATATTACCCGAGCATTTTGAGCAAAAACCGTTTATCTTAAATGAGGGGAACTTTAATCATACTGCTCACCTATGACTCAAACTGTTTGGATAGCCAGACACGGAAACCGCATTGATTTCGTGAACCCCGCCTGGTTCAACACCTCCGCTCGACGCTATGATCCCCATTTGTCAGATGATGGTTTTGTTCAAGCCCAGCAATTGGCGAACCGCTTAGTCGGAGAAGGAATCACTCATATTTTCTCCTCTCCCTTCCTCCGAACTGTACAAACCGCCAATGTTATTGCGGAAACTCTTGATCTACCCTTAAAACTCAATTGGGGTTTGGGTGAATGGTTAAATCCTGAATGGATGTCCACCTATCCAGAAACGCTAACCCCCCAAATCTTAGCACAGCAATTTCCGAGAATTGACCTCTCTTACCCCATCGGTGAAGCTCGTTATCCAGAAACCTGGGAAGATTGTCTAGATCGTACTGCAAAAACGGCTCAAAATATCGTTGCAGCGTTTCGAGATCAGGATCTGTTATTTGTCGGACATGGGGCGTCTGTTGTCGGTACGGCGATGGGTTTAGTTCCCACTTTAGCAGAAACAGACATTCATGCTTCCCTGTGTTGTTTAGTGAAATTAGTTCGGGATGACAATCAATGGAAAGTTGAACTCAATGGCGATATTTCCCATCTCAATAATACAGAAACAGTGATTAGATTTAATTAGAAATTGTTAGATGGGTGAACCTTGCGTAACCCATCATTATTTGAACAGAAATTGACATCTTTCTTTACAAATATGTTGGCCTTCTCAGCTCAAATAACAGTTGCAGCAAAGACCCAGTTTAGATGATCTCACCTCATCAATATTTCTACTGTATAAAAATTATTGATATTTCCGTAATTATACTGAAACGTTTTTCTCGAAGATGATCGCGACAAACTAAACCTATAAAGCGTTTCAGGGTTTTGGCTCATATCAATCTACCGTTTTAAAGATCCGTATTTCCCCGGATGTAGCTTTTCTGAAAAAGCTCTATCTTGATTAAAGAGGTACTGCGAATTGCCTTTAATGCAAAGAATTGAACTCAGACCTGCAACTGATGTTGATTTGATTGCTTTCGTTTAAATACATCTATTGTCTAAATAAACGGCCCAAGCCCGATTCATAGCTCTGAGTCTTCTTTCTATAAAATTCGACGCATCAACTCTACTCAAGAGTTTAATGGCTGTTAGTTTCGTTCAATGTTGAAGGGGTGCCAATCACTCCCTTGAAAGGTGATCAACCAGTCTAGATGAATCACTCAAAAAAGATACAGTATTTAAGCACAAACTTTTCTTTATAAGAGGATAATAAAATGAGTCCAGAAACTTATCAAAACAATAAATCCATTACTCAAACGCAATCAACCTTAAAATCAGAGACCTATCAACAATTACAAGAAAAAATACAAGCCTATGAATTACAATTAAATAACTTGATTGCTAACCCAGAGAAAGCCTCAGAATCGGATGTTTTAACTGTTCTCATTGATCGGGATTATGTGTCAAAAGTATTATTAGAGCAAACGACAACCTCACCTCAAGATCTCCTAAAAATAATTCAGTTAGATCAGAGCTTAAAATCCCTGAGTAAGCTGATTGTAGAAACCGGAAAATTAAAAGATTGGCAAGCCAGTTTTCATCCCCCTAAAGAAGCTTGGTGGTGGTTTCTAGAAGTCCAAAAACCAGAAGAAACTGACGGTTCTATCGATGTAATTTTTGATATACTAACCCTTGTGAGCTTAACGGGGACAACCTCTTTTTTAATTACCTTCTCGAATCTATTTGTGACTGGGGGATTATCCGTATTAGAAAGCTTTGGGTTAATGGGTCAAGGAGGATTACTGATAGCTGCAATTGGAGCTTTTAAAGGAAAAGGAAAAGAAATCATTCAAAATTTTCTGCAAAAAAAAGGAATTCCTCGCAAATTTCATAGTCAAGTTACTTTTGGAGTTTCAGCTTTACTATTTTTGACGTCTCTATCGATTTACAACTTGTTGCCTAAATTGGGTAAATTGTATTTACAGGAAGGCGAAGAGGCTTATCAAAAAGGTCTTTTGATCAAAGCGGAAACCCAATATCAACAAGCTCTCAAGATTGCTCCCGAAAATCCAGAAATTAATGTAGCCCTTGGAGAAGTATATGAATCTAGTGGAAATATAGAAGAAGCTAAAGAACAGTATGAAAGAGCAATCAGAAAAGGTTCAGTCAAAGCATTAAATGATCGGGGAAGAATAGCAATTTATGAAAATAACTTAGTCGGGGCAGAAGCCTTACTACAGATTGGTTTACAACAGGTGAAAAACCTGTCTAAGTCAAACCCGGACTTAGAATATGAACTCAATAAAAATTTAGGATGGGCATTTTTGCAGCAGGAAAAATACAAAGAAGCTGAACAAAAACTCAAGGCAGCCATTCAGTTAGATCAACAAATTCCCGAACAAGAAATTGGTGGAGGAATGGCTTATTGTCTACTCGGGAAAACTCTAGAAGCCCAAAATAATCTGCAAGCAGCCCAAGAGCAGTTCCAACTGTGTCAGAAATACGCCCGTCCAGAAACAGTAGATGAATACAAATGGCTGATTGAGAACGGACCGAGTAATTTAGCCGAACAAGTCGATACAACATCAATTATGAAAGAAGAATAACCTTGACCTAACCCCAAAAAAAACTATAGCAATCGCAAATGATTTGTAAACAATCCAAACGCTGAATAAAAACTCTAAAACGATTTACCCTCTTGCATGAGCGCCTCTTACCCCCTGTGTAGTAAATTTTCGGGGACTGTGATTGATGCCTGAACGAGCCGTGCTACAATTAGAGCTGAGAATTAGGTATTCGGTTGCAGTTGTTGCTTTCAGTGCTGACAGTTTGTCTGTTTTACATGGCATTGCTCACCTTCCGAAATCTCCGTCTCTACATTCATCCGATTTGGGAGGTCAATTGTATGTCTATTTATGTGGGTAATCTTTCTTACCAGGTAACGGAGGAAGAATTAAGGTCTGTGTTTGCTGAATATGGCACTGTTAAGCAAATCAGCATCCCCTCTGATCGCGAAACAGGTCGTCCTCGGGGCTTTGCATTCGTAGAAATGGATGCCGAAGCCCAGGAGGAAGCCGCAATTGAGAAGCTCGATGGCGCCGAATGGATGGGACGTGACCTCAAGGTTAACAAAGCCAAACCTCGAGAAGATCGGGGTTCCTCCTTCAATAAAGGAAACAGAAGAGATCGTTTCTCTAGCCGCTATTAAGCTCTGAGATCAGGATCAAATTGGCTCAGTGAGGGACGGGGTAAACCCCGTCTCACTCCTATGAGAAGAAAGACGATCTGTTGAGCGAGATCGGCAGAAATTTATACGAGAGGAGATCGAATGGCTCAAGTTATCGTCGGTGAAAGCGAGCAGTTAGAATCAGCCCTACGTCGCTTCAAGCAAAAAGTCTCTAGGGCGGGTATTTTTGCAGACATGAAAAAGAACCGTCACTTTGAAACACTCGCCCAAAAACACAAGCGTAAAGAAATTGCCAGACATCGGGAACGCCGAAGGCTCCGCAACTCTCGCAAACGGTTTTAGAGTAATCTTTCTTTATGTGGAATGCTCACAATTTATTAATGGGGAAGGGTTATTGTCTAGCAAATCACGATAACTCTCCTCAAACTTATCACTCCCGAAGAATTCAGTAGTTGATTTCTTTGGGAGTTAGTTTTTGATTGAAAAAATAGATGGGGAAAAGCGAAACTCAACGAGAAGTCTTGAGTCAGGTTGTCTTTCTCAATATATACTAAGTCTGTTCAGGGGTTGACCCACTTCTCCACTATTTTGAGAAGAACATAATCAAGGGTCTTCTATTCCCCCACCTTCTTACAGACAGACTATGCCAAAAATTCTAGTCATTACTAACGGTAAAGGTGGCGTGGGTAAAACGACAACCGCAGTCAACTTAGCCGCCATCCTCTCCAAACGCTTCTCAACGCTTCTCGTCGATGCTGATCCGCAAAATTCTGCGGGTTGGTGGGTAGAACGGGGTGAAATGCCTTTTGATTTGTCTTGCGAAACCAGTCCCCAACTCTTACAACAACTCAAACAAGCCAAAAACTTTGATTTGGTTGTGATCGATACCCCACCTGCTTTACAATCAACTTCTCTACTCAGTGCGATCGCCATTGCTGATTTTCTGGTTCTCCCCAGTCAAGTTGCACCGATGGATTTAGTGGCTTTAATTGAAACCGTCAGACAGACTATCGCTCCTGCACAAGTACCTCATCGGGTTCTCCTGACAAAAGTTGATCCGCGTAGCTTGGGAGATGCGATCGAAGCCCAAAAATCCCTGCAAGAAACCGGAATTCCCGTATTTAGGAATTTCATTCGTTCCTACAAAGCCCATGAACGTTGTCCGCTTGAAGGGGTAGCAATTACCGACGCCAAAAGCAAAAACGCCAGAGAAGCCGCTTCTGATTATCGCCGTGTCGCCTCTGAACTCTTAAGTCATCTTTAAATCGGCAGGAGACCCCCGCCATAAGTTTACGTTGGTGTGGGGAGGAATGCCGCTCCACTAAAATTTACCTATCATCCGCAAGAAGGCTCCCGTCATAATCTTTGATTTGACGATGAGATGAATTGCGGTCAACCGATTTGCTTACCCTATCATCTCTTTATAAAGTTTGCTATAATTTTCGACAAGGAGGTGATCAAGTGTTAGTAATAGAAGCCCAACTCAAAGGGACACAAGCGCAATACTCAAAACTAGATGAAGCTATTCGTACAGCACAGTTTGTCCGGAATAAATGTCTACGTTATTGGGAAGAAAATAAAAATGTAAGTCGTAACGATTTGCAAAAATATTGTGCTGTACTTGCTGATAACAAAGAGTTTCATTGGGTTAATAAGCTCAATTCACAAGCTCGTCAGTCTGCTGCTGATAGAACTTGGCAAGCAATATCTCGCTTCTATACTAACTGCTCTTCAAACAAATCAGGTAAAAAAGGATATCCCAAATACAAAAAGTTTAATCGCTCTGTTGAATATAAAACGACAGGATGGAAGTTATCGGCTGACCGACGTGAAATTCTCTTTAAAGATGGATTTAAAGCAGGTACATTTCAGTTGTGGTCTAGTCGAGACTTAGTATATTATTCTGAAAAACCAATTCAACGAGTTAGAGTTGTTCGTAGGGCTGATGGTTATTATTGTCAGTTTCTAATCAAATGGGATAGACAAGAACAGCACAATTATCAAGGTAATGTAGTAGGAATCGATTTAGGATTAAAAGAG